>CARBWQ010000001.1 GCA_948949055.1 uncultured Eubacteriales bacterium
TAGACAGGATTCTTTTCGCTGGCGTTTTTGACAAGCCAATTATTGTTGATGCTGTTTATCATGGTTCAATTGATAATGGATACTTTGCAAGTCGTGAAGAGATTGTTGATTATTTGATATCAAGTGCAAATGTCGATAAAATGTCTGGCATCAAATTCTCACAATTAACATATCAACCATGGACGAGAGATGAGCATAGAACTGCACGCCATCCAGAAAGAAGATATGTAATGCAAATTAAATGGGGTACAATGATAGGCTGTATTAAAGAAATTGTAAGGAGAAGAAATATTAATGACAAAAAATAGAGGTACTTATGAGGGCGATGTTCAAGAAATAGAATTTGTAAAATCATTCAATAAAAACAAAGAGAATCTTAATTTTTCAGTTTTTACAAATAGTATTAATGTTGATTTAACAAACGTCTACATGGTTAGAGTGACAACCAATCAACTTTCAAGATTAAGTAATAAAGTAACCAAAACTCGTTCAGATTGTTTTGCTATTTATACCGAAGATGAAAATATTTTAAGTGTTTTATTAGAAAACGACTTCTATCTTAATGAAAACAATATTCAAAATATAAATCATGTAATAATTGAGAAATCTGGAATATCAATAAAAATAGCTGATTCTGATAAATATCAGATTTTAAAGATAGGCCCTAAAAGCTTTCATGCTTTGTTTAAAAGTTATGAGTTAGGAGCAGGTGCAAGCCTATTTTGTATGAGAGATAATGAGCTTATTAAAAATAAAGATCTTGTTGCAGGGTGGAACACAAATTTTGAAAATATGAAGAATTACTTTGATTTTATAAATGATGCAAATGATTTAATTTCAAATAAAGAGATTTGTCAAAAAATAAAAACTTTTTGTAATAACAAAATTATAGAAATGATAAGAAATTCAAAAGAATTGCAACAAAAGATATTTAATGGTTATCCAATATATGATGAACCATATTCTGCATGGTATTTATTCTCTCATGATAAATTAGAAAAATTAACTTATCTACCATTTATCGTAACAACAGGATCGGGCAGAAGTCATGGAGATTATACAATTGTATTAAAACCAAAAAAGGAAGATTAACTTAAATCTTCCTTTTTTAATAGCCTAACTAATTCTTTTGCAAGTAAAGTTATTATCGGAACAACAACACTGTTCCCGATTTGTTTGTATGCTTGAGCGCCTTTTTTAATTTTATAAGTTTCTGGGTATCCCATAATTCTTAAACATTCTCTTTCAGTTAATCTTCTATGTTGCTTGATAATAATAGGAATATTATTTCCACCTGTACCCATTTTTGCTGTTAAACATGGTGAGACGCTATCATTTTTAAATTGACATCTTGAAGCCCTTACTTCATATGCCAAAGTATCGTTTTTAACATCAATTGATTTTTCTTTTATATATTTTTTTATATTTTTATCACAGGTATCAGAAATAAGATAATTATTTTCAGCATTATCATCTATCAAGTTCTCTATTTTATTAGTTAAAGTTTGTGGCTTCGGAAAACAAAAAGAATCAATATCAATATTTAAATCTTTTCTAAATCCTATACAATACCATCTTTCTCTATGCTGTGGAATATTAAAGTCTTTTGCGTTTAAGATCTTATATTTAAAATCGTATCCCAAATCGGACAATGTGTTTAATATAGTTTTTAATGTATTTCCACTGCCGTGATTTGTAATTCCTTTTACATTTTCAAGAATAAAAGCTTTTGGTCGCTTTTCTTTTATTATTCTTGCCACATCAAAAAACAATGTACCACGTGTATCATTAAAGCCTAGTCTTTTCCCGGCGATAGAAAAAGATTGGCAAGGAAAACCTGCGCATATTATATCGTGATTTGGAATATCTTTTTCATTAATTTTTGTTATATCGCCAAAAGGAATTTCATTAAAATTTTCAGCATAAGTTTTTTGTGCAAAAATGTCAATATCTGAACTAAAAACACATTCACAATTATTTTGTTCAAAAGCTATACGAAATCCACCCATTCCACAAAATAGATCTATAAACTTAAACTTTTTATCACTGCACAAGCTTGTTGTATCTTTTGAGATTAATTGATTATACATTTTTGTTCTTTTTTAATCCTTTATATATTTCTTCTGCTATTGCTTTTCCAAGTAATGGTGGAACAGCATTTGCTAATTGTTGATGTTGGTCTGAACCATTTCCCATTAAAACAAAGTTATCGTCAAATGACTGCAACCTAGCACATTCTCTAACTGTTAAAATTCTGTTTTCTGTTGGGTGAATTATCATTGATTTTGCAGCATGCTTTATAGTGACAGATGGTTTTTTTGGATCAAGTCTCTTATAAGCATTACTGTAAGTTCCACCACCAGTGCCAAGTTCTTTTGGGATATCTCGCCAATTTCCACCTTGTGGAATAAAAGAAATTCTTTTTGTAACCAGTTCGTTGGATTGTCGTCTTACATGATTGCAAATATCTTTTCTTCCTTCCATATGTTTTTGATACTCGCAAGTTGGTTCTAAATATTCATCTCCATTTGGATCTACATTACCAATTGCTTGACCAACTGTAATATAATTTTCTTCTGTATATTTTGCCTTAGGGTATTCAATATTGTAATCAGGTTTTGATATTATAAAAATAACTCTTTTCCTTTGTTGTGGTACGCCATAATCTGCCGCGTTTAAAACTTTATATTTTACTTTATATCCAAGACTGTTAAATTTTTCAGTTATTAATTTTTTAACATCTTTTCCATTTTGAGTTGTCATAGACAATAATCCAACTACATTTTCGATAACAACAATTTTAGGGTTTGTTATTTTGGTCACACGAACAACTTCTTCAAACAAAGAATTTCTTTTATCATCTTTTCTTCTTTGTCCTACCATGCTGAAACCTTGACAGGGTGGTCCAGCAATAATAACATCAACATTGTTTTTATACTTGTTCCAGTATTCATCAGGAATTTTTGTTAAGTCTTCGTTTAAAAGTTCTGTTCCAGAATGGTTTTCTTTAAAAGTATTAAGGGCAATGTTCCAGATGTCTGCACCAAGAATTATTTCAAAATTACCAGTCATACTAAACCCATACGAAAAACCACCAATACCACAAAATAAATCTATGACTTTAATTTTTTCCATTTGTTGCTCCTTTACAAAACTACATACATTATAACATAAATAAAATAAAAAATCCGCTATTTTTAAAATATTTAATATATTTTTAGCAAGCAATATAGAGTAATAGTCTTAAACTGCTTTTTTTAATCGCTACAATATATTGTGGAAGATAGGAACTTTTTACTATTTCACTCAAAAAGAAGAGCAATATTAACATGGACTTTTGATTGCTCTAAAAATTTATAGAAATCAAAGTTAGGTTGAAAGGTCGTTTAGTTTACGGCAACTTGTACAAGAATATCATTCATTTCATGATTACCTATTTTTTGTATACAAATATTTTGTGATATGCAGGGTCGAAAGTCAATATTATCAGGGGAATATAGTTATTTATCACACCACCATATCAAAAACGAATCAATACTTTGATGCAAATTTGTTTTAGAAGATATTTTAATTTTTTGGATTTATTTAGCCAAATATTTAGGGATAAGATATAGAAATTGCCAGCTTTATAGATTAAATCTATGAAAAAAGTTATACAGATTTTGGCATTTTATGTATAATGATAATTGAGGTGAGAGATGTTTAATAAAATTGTAGTAGTTGAGCCTGTTTATATTAAAAAAGAGGGGCTAGAAGAATTAAAGAAATATTGCAAAGAAATAAAAGTGTTTAAAACAGAAGCAATGTCTAATGAAGAGAAAATTAAACGTATCGGCGATGCCGATTGTATTTTGGTGTCCCATAAAACAGTCATAGATAAGGATGTTTTAGATAGTTGTCCAAACTTAAAGTTTATTCATCTTTGCTGTTCTTATTATGGTCCACAATTTTGTAAAACTGATATAGAACATGCAACTAAAAAAGGAATTAAATTTGCATATTTGAAAGAATATGGAGATAATGGAGTTGTCGAATATACCATTGCTTCGGTTATAAACTTACAGCATGGTATTAATGGTAAAAAATGGCGCAAAGAAGTAAATGATTTAACAGCAATAAAAGTTGGCATATTAGGGTTAGGAGATTTGGGCAATAAGATTGCAAAAGCTTTCAATTTCTTTGGAACAAAAGTTTACTATTATAGCAAGACAAGAAAAGAAGAACTTGAAAATGAAAATTTGATTTACAAACCAATTGACGAACTTTTAAAAACAGTTGATGTGTTGTCAATTAATCTCAACAGAGATGTATGCTTAATAGGTGGAGATAGATTGAAGATTTTTGGAAATAGCAAAATAATTATCAACACTTCAATCGGTCAATGCTATGAAGTGAGCAGTTTGAAAAAGTGGCTCAAATGCAAAGACAATTTTTATGTTTGTGACGACTCAAATATAAATGACAATCAAGATTTGTTAAATTATGAAAATGTGCTTTACCTTGATCATGATAGTGGTGTGACAAAAGAAACTTTGGATAGAGCGACTGAGCAAATAATTGCAAACATTAAAGCAAATTGTTAGTGAAGTAAAATAATTATTGAGTAAGATAACTTGTACTATGGAAGATTTAGAAAGTATTTAAGTATATAAATATCAATTAAGATTATATGATTTTTATGTTATAATATTCATATCGGAGAAAGTAATGATTGATTATAAAGATATAAACAAACGCATATGTGACAGAAATGAAAGTTGGTGTTGGCAAACAGATAGAAAAATTTCGCAAGAAGAAGTAAGAGAAATTTGGCAGGACAAACATCGTGGAATTTCAAATGAAGAGTTGATTGAAAAGGTCAATAAAAGCCTCAAAGGTGATAAACTGATTTCAATTAATGACGTTGATAAGAATGCACAAGAGAATTTAGGATTTATCAACTCCGTTAGAGTTGGGATTTTAGAAACTGGCAAAATGATGAGGAAAATGCACGGTTTGAAGGTTAAAGGTTTTGGCAGTTTTGACAATGAGAAAGCCAAACTTGGCAAGCTGGAATGTTTGCACTCCTCACTGGCAGATTTTGTCAATTGTGGATTAAAAAACAACTTATTGACACTTGTAAAATACAAGACTATTACAGAAGAACAGCAATCTAAGATTTTAAAATTGTTTTCAAAAGATAATCTATTATTAGATTGTGAACAATCAGTTTTAATTCATAATGATTTTGTTGATTGGAATTTATTGACGGACGGTAATACAATAACAGGCATTCTAGATTTAGATGAATGTGCTGGTGGCGAGGCTGTTTGTGACATAGCTTCTTGGAGCTGAATGAGTTCACTTGAAAGAGTTGACGAATTTTTAAGGGGATATTTTGGAAGTGAAAAGCAAGGTGAGGATTTTGACAAAAAGTTGAAACTCATTTCGTTTAGATGGATTATATCAAATATGTCTTTAAGGAACAGCCGTCTTGAATATATGCCAGACGATAAATTCTTGCAGAGTTTGATCGCTGATGGAAAAAAGCAAATGAAATTTTATATGAATTATTTTAATTTAGGAGAATAGAAATGAGAGTTATTTTAATTACAGGTGCAACATCGGGTGTTGGCTTAGAATCGGCAAAACTTTTTTCACAGGAGGAGGACACAAAGGTTATAAGTTTGTCAACTGACTTAGGTAAAATTGAAAAAGCAAAATCCCAGTTGCCAAATGTAGATTTTCTGCAATGTGACGTTTCAGATTACAATGCTTTGTTAAAAATTGCAGAGATAGTTGAAAATAAATATGGCAAAATTGATGTTTTAGTAAGCAATGCTGGGACGATTATTCCTGGCGATATTGAAACTCTTGATGCTAGCGATTGGGATAAAGTTATAAAAAACAACTTTTCAAGTTATTTCTATGTTTCAAAAGCATTTTTACCATTACTTAAAAAGGGGACAAATGCTAATATCGTGTGCATTTCTTCTATTTCTGCAACAGCAGGTGGAAGCTCAATTGCCTACTCTTGTGCAAAGGCTGGCGTAAATATGATTGCTCAAACACTTTCAAAAGACTTGGCAAAATACAATATTAGAGTAAATACAATTTCGCCGGGCATGCTCAATTCTGGTTTTCATATACACAACAATGTTATGAATGAAGAACAATACAAACAAATGCTAGAAAAACAAAGTGTAAATTATCCTTTTGGGATTGGAACTTCTTTGGATGTAGCAAATGCAATCGTTTTTATATCAAGTGAAAAGGCAGGTTGGATTTCTGGTGCCGATTTAATTGTAGATGGTGGAAGACTTGCAAGCAGATAGAGAAATTTGTAAATGTTATATGTTTTTTAAGTTTAAAAATGTCTATATTATGTAAAAGCTTAAAGTTATAAAAAAAGTAGGAACTAATGTTCCTATTTTTTAAAGTAAGTATTCATCTTCGTCTTCATAATCGTCATCAATTTTTTCACTTTTCACATCATTGTTTTCATTAGAAAACCTCAGCTTGTCATTGTCAACTGTTTTTTCATTTCTGTGACTTGCAAACTCTTTTACCTCACTTGGTAAGCTATTGGTAGGCAAATCGGTTAGGCAACCACAACATGGACATTTTATAGTGTAAAAATAGTCAGTGCTTAGGTCATAACATGTATTTGATGTCATAAAAATATCCCTCATTGTGATTTCTAAGGTTGCTCCACATGGTGCGTTTCCCTTTTTTGCATTGTCATAGTCATTGCCTTTTCCTGTACATATTACCTGCTTTTTCCACGCGCCTCTTCTATCTCCTTTTTTGATTATCTTCATAATGCCCTCCTTAGTCAGTGTCATTGTAACACTAATGCCTTTATTTGTCAACACTTTATTTAAAAAAATTTTCTTAAAAATAAAAAGCTTCATCTATTTGTTGAGTCAATGCAATTTTTGTTGGTCATTTTTTAGATTTATGATATTATTCAAGGGGAGGAAAAGATGATTTCTAATGATAGAAAGCAACATATTTGGGGAGTTGCAAAATTTTTAAAGGAACATGCAGAAAAAAGTAACATGAGTAAAGATAAAGTAGAGGAATTATATACTCTTGGTCTTTTGCATGATATTGGTTATGAATTTTTAGAGGAGAAGGATTATATTAAGCATAATGAGGTTGGAGGCAATCTCCTAAAAATGCAGGGGTATAAGTTATTGGCAGGAGGTTTACTATCATGGCATCGCGAATTGCGAGTATCAAAGTGAGTATTTAGATTTATTGAATTGGGCTGATATGAGGGTGGATAGCGTAGGGAATGTAGTTTCACTTGATGGTAGATTGGAAGAACTTTCTATCAGATACAATGTGCCTATAAAAGAATTGGACTCTTATCCAATTGTTTGCGAGTTAAAACAAAAAGGATTTAAATAATTTTTTGTCTTGATAGAAGAGTTTATAAAAAAGCAACAATCAAAATGATAAAAAACAATTAAAGATGAAAATTGACGAATATATAATTAAATGGATAATAAAAAAGCCAAACGCGAATTGGCTTTTTTTGTATAAGAATATTTAGCTAATTATTTTTCAATGTATAGATTTCAGACTTTTTATGTGAATCATTTTGATTTTTATTGCCAGTGCTTTCGATACAGTTTAATGATGCTATCTTTCTTCTAAAATTCCTTTTGTCAAGGCGACAGGCAAGTATATTTTCGTATATTTGTTGAAGCTGGGCAAGAGTGAACTCTTTTGGAAGGCATGGTCTAATAAATTCAATATCATAAACCTTTTGCCTTAGACTATCCACAGAAAGGTTTAAAATTTCGTTATGGTCAAAGGCTAACAGTGGAAGATTGCTAGTTTCAAACCAATTTGCATCGCTGACTTTGGCAGGATTGAGTTTAGTCAAAAACTCTTCATGATTGATTAAGCAATAGTAAGAAATGGAAATATTTCTAAACCTTATATCTCTATCAGGTCTGCTAAAAACGCCAGACAATGTTGGAACTATATTTTTAATACCAATTTTTTCTTCTATTTCTCTCGTCACAGCCTCTTCGCATGATTCATAGTTATATACTTTTCCACCAACCAAGCTCCAATAATCTTTATATGGCTCTTCACTGCGTTTTACTAAAAATATATTAAGCTTGTTGTTGATTATAGTAAAAATAGAAATATCCACAGAAATAAACTGATTGTCATAAACTTTATTATCTTTCATATAAAAACCTCTTGTCAAATTATAACAAATTATAGTCAAAATGTAAACTAGACATAAAAATTAAAAAAAGTTTTTAAAAAGTATTGACAAGATAATAAAGGAATGTTAATATATTAGTGTCGGGATGACACGGCTTAAATATTTAAGGAGGGGTTATGAAAATATATAAACTTAAAATGTTGTCGCTTGTTAGGGAACTTCCTGTGCTAAGAGCTCCAAGTGGAATTTATATTGCAGGGTTTAATCCTGTTGGCGATGTAGAACTTTTAAAGAAGGCTGGAAGGACGCTTGCAAATAGGGTGAAGAAAAATGGAATTAAATATGATATAATTTTGACTACCGAGCTTAAAGGACTTCCAATCGCACAAGAAGTTGCAAGAAATCTTAATTGCGAATATGTGTGTTTGAGAAAGGATAAAAAATGTTATATGTTAAATCCAAAGGAAATAAGTGGCGAAAGCATAACCTCTGGAAAGAGTAGCTATTTCGTTTCTGAAATAGAGCTTAATAAGTTAAAACATAAAGATGTTTTATTTGTTGATGATGTATTTTCGACCGGCTCAACTTTTAATCATATGTTAAAGTTTGCAGAGAACGAGGAATTTAATTTAGTTGCAGGTCTTTCAATTTTGAGAGAAGGAAAGAAAGAACATTCTAGCGAGCTTAATTTCAATTATAAAGATGTTCCTATTTATTGCTGTGGCTTTTTGCCTTTGCCTGAAAAGGAAATTATTGATTTAGATGAAAACTATATGGAGGTTTAATTATGGAACATGAACTTATAGATTATTATGATGAAAATGGCAACCACAAAGGTGTAATAGATAAAGCTATTGCTCACAAGGAAGGTTTGTGGCATAAAAGTGTACATGCTTGGATTATAAATTCTAAAAATCAAATATTGCTCCAAAAAAGATGCGCTTTAAAAACTTTTTATCCTAATTTTTGGGACTGTTCATTTGCAGGTCATGTAGGAGCAGGTGAAAATAACAAGGAAAGTGCGCTAAGAGAGGGAGAAGAAGAAATTGGAATTTCTTTTTCACCAGATGATCTCGAATATGCTTTTACAAATAAAGAGATTCTTAAATGGAATGACAAGGATAGCCGAGAATTCGTCTATGTGTATATCATAAAAAAAGACATTGCTGTTAGTGACATTAAATATCAAAAGGAAGAAGTGGAAGAGGCAAGATATTTTGAACTGGAAGAATTATTTAATGGCAAGATTGAAAATCTTTTCCCACACCAAGATGAATATGACCAATTAAAAGAGATATTGGGTTATACAAGTGATAATGAAAGCCAAATTTGAAAATTAAAATAACCTATTGACATTTTTAAGAAAAAGATTATACTAATTGTAATTAAGGAGATTGCTATGAAAAAACAGATAGCTTTACAACTTAATATCACCACCACAGCCATATTAATTTAATATGGTGTTTTGTGGACGCAAAAAATAGAAGTTAAAAGACAGCAACAAAACATCAAAGTTGTTGTCTTTTTTTAAATATATTGGACAGCGACTGTTGTAATAGTGGCTGTCTTTTATTTTAAGGGGGAAGAATGAAATATTTATATTTTAAAAAATTAAAGATAATTACCCGTAAGGGTTGCAATAAATAAAAATGGAATTAAAACAAAGATAATATAGAAAAATAAAGATAATAAAAAGGAGAAATAAAATGGAACTAAAAAATAGGGAAGAAATAGTCAGGGATATAAAAAAAGATTATTTATTATTGTTGCCAAGTGGCGAAGAAATATTATTAGATTTATCAAAAAAAGAAGAAGTATTAGAAAAACTACAAAAGTATGGATATGAGGAACTGATTGATTATGTTAAAGCAGAGGAGTTGCAGGGCGAAAGTAGAGCAGAAGCTCCGTCAATCAAAGAGATGAAAAGGCTTGAACTTGCAGATAACGAAAGTTCCAGCGACAGTGGAAATCATAGAATGTATCCTAATGGCCAGCTGATGTTTAATCTTGTTAAAGATTGGCAGGAGCGTATTGCAAAATATGATTTAGGAGCTATGGAAATAGGCTCTCCTCTCTTTTACAACAAAGCTGACGAGCAAATTCTTGCTCAGTGTGGGTCTTTTCATGAAAGGCATTATTCGGTTAGAGTCCCTGATGATCCAAACAAAGAGTTTATTTTGCGTTTTGCAGCCGACTTTGGACTGTTCAAGATGGTTCAACAGGCAAATTTCAGTTATAGACAACTGCCACTACGCTTTTTTGAATATTCAGAAAATTTTAGATATGAAAAGTCGGGCGAGCTTTCAGGCTTAAAGAGGGATAGATTTTTCCATATGGCAGATATTCATTGCTTTTGCAAAGATGAATTGCAGGCAATAAAAGAGTATAAAGATATTTGTAATAGATATGAGGACTTAAATTCTGGCATGGGAATTAAATATGCAAATGTTCTACGAATAGTGGATAAATTTTATCAAAAATACAGGGAGGATTTGCTTGAAATTGTAAGATATGCTGGGCGACCTCTTTTTATAGAAAGAATGGATAAGATGAAACATTACTGGGCAATGAAACATGAGTGGCAGTCGATAGATAGCGTACACGGAAATCAACAACTTTCAACTGTCCAATTTGATGTCAAGGAGGGTAAGGTATATAATATAGTATTCTCCAACGAAAGGGGAGAAAAAGAGAACTGTGTTATCATACACTCTTCTGTGGGTGCAGTTGAAAGATGTATGTATGCCATACTTGAAGAGGCTTTAAAAAGAGAAAAACCTGTTTTGCCACTTTGGGTTTCGCCTGTGCAACTTAGAATTATTCCTGTTGACAACAGTTCGCATCTAGATTTTTGCGAGAACCTTAAATTTAATAATATTCGTTTTGATATAGACGATCGCAATGAAAAACTAGGGAAAAAATTAATTCGAGCAAGGCAGGAGTGGGTGCCTTATGTAATTGTTGTTGGCGATAGTGAAAAAGGTGGAAGTAAATTTAAAGTTAATGATCGCTATTTAGATTTGGTGCATGAAATGGATAAAGAAGAACTAGAAAATTTTATTCAAAAACAAATCAAAGATTTTCCATTTAGGCCAATAGCACTTTCAAAATATTTAAGTAAAAGACCATCATTTTATGGTGGATTTTAAGAAAAAAAAGACTTAGATTTCTCTAAGTCTTTTTAATTAAAGGATATTTAAAATATTGTCATCTCTTTTTCTGTAAAAGTATCGATATCTTTTAAAAGTTCTATAACTTTCATTGCATTTGCCCTGTTGCCATAGATATAAGTTGTTTTGTCATCGTTTACAAACATTGAGCCACCAGCCTGTCTAATAAGGAAATCTCCGGGAAGAATATCCCATGGCGTAACTGTGTGGGAGATATAAACATCGAGAGTGCCTCTTGAAATACTACAACTGTCAAAGCATGAACAGCCGAACATTCTTATCCTTTTTACTTTATCTGATAATGCAAGCATGATTTTCTTTTCTTTTTCTATATCATAGTTAACTTGAAAATCGCCAATGCAAACTCCAATATCTTTAAGGTCACGTTCGCTTGAAACGCCAATCTTTTTACCATTTAAAAAGGCCCCTTGTCCTTCAATAGCATAATATAGTTTATCTAGTACAGGTAGATATAGACAACTAAAAATAGGTTTTCCCTCTTTATGCAAACATATTTGAGTTCCATAAATAGGCACATCGTGTTTAAAATTGAATGTTCCGTCAATAGGGTCGACAATCCATGTGTAAACATTGTCATCTTTTTCCACTTTGCCTTCTTCGCCAATAAATTTACTATTTGGAAGAATTTTTAGCAGATTGTTTTGAAGGTATTGTTGTGTCAAAATATCTCTGTTAGTTACATCATCATTTTCAAATTTATGCTTATCTTCTCTTTCATAAAAGTTCTTGCCAAAGTAAATCTTAGACGCGCGTTTGACTATTTTTAATATTTTACCATAAATGTTTTTCATTTTATCTCCTTATCATAATGTAATTATATCATTTCATAAAAAGATTGTAAAATACATTTATGATATTTTAATTTGACTTGATGGCAATATTGTATATAATATATTTTAAGTGGAGCAGTTATGGCAAATGTAATTGAAATAAAAAATTTAAAAAAATATTTTAAAGATGTTAAAGCTGTTGATGATATTTCGTTTAGTGTTAAAGAAGGACAACTATTCGCATTTTTAGGACTTAATGGTGCAGGGAAAAGCACAACTATAAATATTATTTGCAACGCTTTAAATAAAGATAGTGGACAGGTTTATGTAGACGGACTTTCTATTGATGAAAAAATGGGAGAAATTCAGCCTAAGCTAGGCGTAGTTTTTCAGAGTTCTGTATTAGATAGTAAGCTGTCAGTTATCGACAATTTAAAGTATAGGGCGAGCTTATATAATATTGATAAACAGCAGTTTAAGGATAACCTAAACTTTTTAGCTGATAAGTTGCAGTTTGGCGACATACTTAACAGGCAACTTTCAAAGCTCAGTGGAGGTCAAAGAAGAAGGATAGATATTGCACGAGCGTTATTACATAACCCAAGGCTTTTAATACTAGACGAGCCTACGACCGGTCTAGACCCAAAGACACGCATACTTGTTTGGGAACTTATAAATGAGCTTAGAAAAAATAAAAACATGACAGTGCTTTTGACTACTCACTATATGGAAGAGGCGTCAGAAGCTGATTATGTTGTAATTATAGACAATGGCAAAATTGTTGCAGAAGACACTCCAATAAATTTAAAAAATCAGTTTGCCTATGATTTTATCAAGCTTTACCAATATGATGAAAAGATTAAAGATGTTATAGAGCAAAAAGGACTTAGATATACGACCGACAAAGGTTATATTGAAATTGAAGTCGACTCTACAAGCGAAGCAAAAGAATTTATTATAGAAAATAGTACTCTGATTACCGACTTTGAAGTAGTAAAAGGCAAAATGGATAACGTATTTTTAAATGTGACAGGCAAGCATTTGAAGGAGTTATAATATGAAATATGAATTTAGAAAACTTAATAGTTTGGTAGCAAGAAACATCAAACTTTATTTTAAAGATAAGATGATGTTTTTCTGTTCGCTTATTACTCCTATTATTTTAATAGTGCTTTTTCTGACTTTCTTAGGTGGAACTTATAAGTCTACCTTAATCAGTTTCCTACCAGAAGGGGTTGAGCTGAGTGGTAGGCTGGTAAATGGATTTACTGGTGGCTGGCTATTTTCTTCCATTTTGGCGACCTCTTGTATAACAGTAGCTTTTTGTTCCAATATTGCTGTCAATGACAAAATAAACAAGTCGAATTTAGACTTTCAAATTGCACCAGTAAGAAAGACTACTTTGCAACTTAGTTATGTAATTTCAAATTTTATTACCACATTCATCATTTGTATGAGTGCAGTTTTAATTGGTTTTGTCTATCTTGCAATAGTGGGTTGGTACCTGTCTTTTGTTGACATATTACTACTTTTTCTTACCATGATTTTAAATATTTTATTAGGGACTTTTATTTCTTCTATTGTATGGCTCTTTGTTTCAAGCCAGGGTGGAATGAGTGCAGTTTGTTCTTTGATCTCGTCAATGTATGGATTTTTATGTGGAGCATATATGCCTATCGGCTCTATGAGTAAAGGTATTCAAGCGATTGTAAGCTTCTTGCCGGGTACTTATGGTACTGTGCTGTTTAGGCAGTCATATATGAATGGCGTACTTAAAGAAATGGGGAAAAGTTTGCCTGCTGAGGTTATTTTAAATATCAAAAAATCATTTGACGGAACTTTCTTTTTCTTCAATCAAGAAGTCCAAAGTTGGGTTTTATATATGGTTGTATTTGCAAGCGTTTTACTATTTTTAGGAATATTCATTCTATGTATTTTGCTTAAAAATAAAAACAAGAAAAAGAAATAAAAGAGTATGACGGCTTGCTGAAAAGACCACGACATAATCGTGGTCTTTTAATTTAAAAATAAATTATTAAGCTTTCATGACGAAAATTACTTATGATGTGCAGTGCAAGGGCAGTCAAGTTGACAGAACTTTTCTTTGTCGTAGGCAATATTGTTTTTATCATAATAGTTTTTAATAGCTGCTTTTATTGCCTCTTCTGCAAGTACTGAACAATGCAACTTATGTGCTGGCAAACCGTCAAGAGCCTCAACAACAGCCTTATTTGAAAGTTGCAATGCTTTGTCAATTGGCTGACCCTTTATCATTTCAGTTGCAATTGAGCTGGTTGCAATAGCACTTCCACAACCAAAAGTCATAAATTTTACATCTGTTATGATGTTGTCTTTTACTTTAATGTACATTCTCATAATATCTCCACATTTTGCATTCCCAACTTCTCCAATTCCGTCTGCATCAGTTAGCTGTCCAACGTTTCTTGGGTTTCTGAAATGGTCCATTACTTTTTCACTATATAACATTTTTATCTCCTTTGCTTTTAAAATTTAATTTATAAATTTTATTGATAAAGATTAAAACAATCAACATTTTTTCTAAATCAAATGATTTCTTCTTCCTTTTTCAAGTTCGTACCAAACCGGACTTAATTTTCGTAGCTGTTCAACTACTTTTGGCACGCAAGCAATAACTTTTTCAATTTCCTCATCGGTAGTATATTTTGAAAGGGTGAGCCTTAAACTGCCATGAGCAATTTCGTGAGGCAAGCCGATTGCAAGCAGAACATGGCTGGGATCAAGCGAACCACTTGTGCAAGCAGAGCCACTGGAAGCACATATACCTTCCTCACTTAAAAGAAGAATTAGACTTTCTCCCTCAATGCCTTCAAAAGAGATGTTTACATTGCAGGGAAGTCTATTTACTTTATCACCATTAATTTTTGAATGAGGGATTTTTGTAAGTTCATCAAAAAGTTTATTTCTAAGTCGGGTTTCTTTTAAAGAGTTTTCTTGCAAGTGAGCCAATGCTTCTTCAAGAGCGACAGTTAGACCGACAATATTGGCTAAATTTTCTGTGCCAGCTCTCTTGCCTTGCTCCTGAGCGCCTCCATTTATAAAGTTAAAAAGTGGAATTTTCTTATTGCAATAAAGTATCCCGACTCCCTTTGGCCCATGAAATTTATGTGCAGAAATAGATAACATATCTAAATTCATTTCAATGGGGTTTACTGGAACTTGACCAATGGCCTGCACAGCGTCTGAGTGAAATATTATATTATTTTCTTTGCATATTTCGCCTATTTCTTTTATAGGTTGAATTGTACCTATTTCGTTGTTTGCAAACATAATAGTGACCAAACAGGTGTCTTGGCAAATTTCTTTTTTAAGATCTTCTAGTTTTATTATTCCATTTTCATAAACGGGCAAATAAGTAACCTTAAAACCCTGTTTTTCCTTTTCTTTGAGCGTGTTAAGGATTGCATGATGTTCAAAAGTGGTTGTAATTATATGTTTTTTCCCTTTAAGCTCTCCAAATTTGCAGGCACTCTCAATTGCCCAGTTATCACTTTCGCTACCACCAGAGGTGAAATAAATAGCACTTGCATCTACGCCAATTAAACTGGCAACTCTTTTTCTAGCATTCTCCAAATGTTCTTTTGCTCTCTGACCGTATTCATGCAAAGAACTCGCATTTCCATAATATAAATCAAAATATGGAAGCATTGCCTTTTTCACTTTTGCAGAAACCTTTGTTGTAGCTCCATTATCTAAATAAATCATAAAACCTCTCTATATATCCTACTAAAATAGTATGACATTATTATATAAATAAAAGGCGTTGCTGTCAACACCTTTAATATATTTTGTCTATTAAATTTTGCAAAGATACATTTTGAAGATAGTCGCAGATAATTTTATTCAAATTTTCCCAACAGCCTTTGGTAGAACACTCTTTGTTATGTGGACACTCTGAGGAGGACTTTTGGCAAGGCGCGATTTGGGGTAGGTCATTTGTTACCGATAAGATTTCTGCAATGTTGTATTCTTCTGGCTTTTTGACAAGTCTATATCCACCTTGCGAGCCCATTTGACTTTCTAGAAGTTTTGCTTTGGTAAGGTTAGATACAATCTGTTCTAAATACTTCACTGAAATATTCTGTCTTTCGGCAATCTCAGATAAACTAACATAACTTTTGTTTGAGGAAGCTATATCTACAAGTACTCTAACGGCATATCTTCCTTTTGAAGAGATTTTCATATTTTTCTCCTTTCAACTATTTTTAAAAGTATAGCATAAATTTCTTATATTTTTAAGCATTTTTATATTTTTAATAAATTTATCATATCAAAAGCGATATTGTGAGATTTATAGGCTTAGTTAATAATTTTATAAATAAATTTCAAAAAAAGTAAAAAAGTGTTGACAATTGAACAACTATTCAACTATAATGTTAATAGTTGAACGAATATTCAACTATACTATTGAATAAATTTATTAGGAGTGAGTATGGGAAAGTGTAGATGTTCGCTTGAATGTGATTGTAATATTTTGCATGAGGAGAGTGTAGAAAACGCTAGAAAAGATTTGCTAAACGATGACCTTCTTATTGATATGGCAGATTTTTATAGGGCATTGTCTGATAGTACAAGAATAAAGATTATAAATTTGCTTGTAGGTCATGAACTTTGTGTTTGTGATATATCTTCTATTCTCAACATGACAAAATCGGCAGTATCGCATCAGCTTCAAAATTTAAAAGAGATGAATCTCATAAAAAATAGAAAGAAGGGGAAAGAAGTTTGGTATTCTCTTGCAGATAATCATGTGAAAGATGTGTTTGAACTTTGCAAAACTCATGTTATGGAGGAGAGGGGTGAAAATTAAGGTAAAGATTAATGGTCTTGATTGTCCAAATTGTGCTAAGAGTTTGGAAGGCGAAATAAATAAATTAGATGGTGTCAAAAATGCCGAGATTGATTTTTTAAAGGCAACTTTGAGTTTCGAGTGTACAAATAAAGAGGAGGCAATAAGGGATATAGTTGGTCTGACAAAGGAGATTGAACCTGACGCGAAAATAATTGTTGGTGACGATAAAAAAACAGATAAGAAAAATAAGTTCAACTTAAAATTCTTTTTTGATTGTCTTCTTTTGGTTGTCGGTATTGCGATTGGTGCAATAATCCTATTTGTAAAAATGCCTGCGTGGGCGTACTGGACATTATATGTTATAAGTGCTTTAATGCTTGGATATAAAACGTATATAAAAGCAGTTAAGCTATTGCTTCACGGAAAAATTAATGAAAACTTACTAATAACTATTTCTGTAATTGGGGCGACATTTGTTAGTGAACATCTTGAAGGCTTAATGGTAATAGCACTTTATTCTATTGGAAAGATATTTGAGGGGTTAGCTGTTGACAAATCTCGCAGGTCGATTGAACAACTTGCAAAGTTGCAACCTGAGGAAGCTGTGGTTTTAGGTGACGATGGCACTGAAATAGTTTGCAAACCAGAAGAGGTTGGTCTTGGAAGTATAGTAATTGTACGAGCAGGACAAAAAGTTCCTCTCGACGGAATTATCTTGCAGGGTAGTTGCAATGTTGACATGCAGAGTTTGACTGGTGAGAGCGTGCCAATTAAGGCTAGTGAAGGCGATGAAATTCTTTCAGGTTCTATCGTGCTTGACGGGGTTATAAAATTTAGGACAACAAGCGAGCAACATAATAGTACGATTAGTAAAATTATGAACCTTGTTGAAAATGCAAGTGAAAACAAGTCCAAAACAGAAACCTTTATTTCAAAGTTGACAAAGTGGTATACCTTGGGGATAATTCTACTTTCGCTTGTAGTTTGGGGAATTACTTTTGCAGTAACGAAAGACATCAATGTTGCAGTTTATAGAGGATTAATTTTCCTAGTCATTTCATGTCCTTGTGCTTTTGCTATCTCTGTTCCACTGACTTATTTTGGTGGGCTTGGAAATGCCTCTAAGCATGGCATATTAATAAAGGGCTCAAATTATCTTGACGCTTGTGCAAGGTTAAATATGGTCGCTTTTGATAAGACAGGTACGCTTACAACAGGAAACTTTTCTATTGAAAAAATAATAACTCATAGTTCAGATTATTCAGAAGAGGAAATTTTAAATTTATGTGCAATTGGCGAGAAGAACTCTATTCATCCACTTGCCAAAGCCATTGTAAGTTCTTGTAATAATATCACTAATGAGGGAGATAATATCAAAGAAATTGCAGGAAAGGGCGTTGAATTTTCTCTCAATGGAAAAGAGTATTTTGTAGGAAGAGGTGAAGGCGAAAATCAAAGTGCGCAGACTAGTGTGGTTCTTTTTGAAAATGGAATAAAGATTGGGGAAATCTTATTGTCTGACACAATTAAGCCCACATCTATTGAAGGATGTCAAAGTTTAAAAAAGCTGGGTATAAAATCGGCACTTCTATCTGGCGACAACAAAAATATAGTTAAAAAGGTTGCTGATGAGATTGGAATTGAAGAGGCATATGGCGAGCTTCTTCCACAAGATAAGTATGATTGGATAAAGGGCAAAAAGGATGAATTTAGGATTGGCTATGTTGGTGACGGAATCAATGATGCACCATCGCTAGCTCTTGCCGATGTGGGAATAAGCATGGGAATAAATGGTTCTCCGGCAAGTATTGAGGCGAGTGATATTGTTCTAGTTGATGACAATCCAGAGAAAATAGCCACAGCGATAAAGATATCTAAATATACTAAAAAAATAGTTATAGAAAATATAGCACTTTCGGCAGGTATTAAGGTAATATTTCTCGCTCTCGGTTCTTTTGGAGTGACAGGAATGCTGTCGGCAGTATTTGCAGATGTTGGTGTAACTTTACTTGCGATATTTAATTCACTAAGAGCATTGAAAAAGAAAATTAAATAATAAAAAAATTAGGTTTCATTAATAAAATATGAAACCATTTTTTATAAAATTTTTCAAGGTATACTATGCAAAATGTCAATAATGCTCATTTGTTTGGATTTTTATGCTAATTGTGCTATAATATTAAAGTCAACTTCTAAACGACAGTTTGTTTGGCAATTCTTATGCCAACAAAAATTTAAATTTAGGAGGTCTAATTCAGTATATTTGACGCGAGAAATTATCTTCTTGCTTGTGGTGTCATTTTAGTGTTTGAAGGGCATTTTACAAATATGCTGGTCATTATGCAGTTAAAAATTGACAAGCCGAAACGAGTTATCGTCGAAATCACTGACAAATGTAATTTTAGATGTAAACATTGTTTCGCAAATAAAAATGACTTGGAGCTATGTCTTTCAAGTTGGAAAAGAATATTTGAAAATATATGTAAAGAAAGGATACAAAGTATTACTATTACAGGTGGCGAGCCACTATTATATAAAGATCTGTTTGTTTTACTTAAACAGTTACATTTAAGAAAAACTTTGCTCACACTGGATACTAATGCTTCGCTTATAAATGAAAACAACATTAATCTTATTGAAAAATATTTCAAAAAGGTAAGAATTTCACATTATGGTATTAATAGAAGTTGGCATGCAAACACAAACTCTAAGGCCTTTGACGAGGAAAGGTTTTTGAAAACATTAAGACTGTTATGTGAAAGCAAACTAAAAGTGCAGGTAAAAATACCTCTATTTTCAAACAATGTTCGTAATATCAAAAAGATTCTAGATAATCTAAAAGACTTTGATGTTGATGAGATTGTTTTGATTCCCATTATTCCTGTCGGCAAGGCTAAGTCACTCTCAGGCCTGATTGGCGCGAGAGAGGCGAGAAAAATAGTAAAAGAATATGACGACCTTTCTAGAAACATAAGAGTTTTTAGGTGGGCTAAGGGAAAACATTTTCTTATCAGAAGCAATGGCAATGTAGTGCTTCATCCACCAATAGGCAAAGATGATACATTACTTGGAAATGCAATGGATAGGACTATAAGTGAGCTATGGGAAAGAGTTCCTGAAAAGTACAAGGTTGTCAATGGAAAGCTGACAACAGATATAACATATTAAATATATTTTCAAATTAAAGCTAGAATTTTCTAGCTTTCTTTTTTTTATTATATTTTCAAACAATTATTTATAAATAAAAGCTATTTTTATATTGATTTTTTTGTTTATAAATTATATAATAAATCAAAAGTAGGTGTGATATGTTTAACGGTATAAAAAATACTATTAGAGATTTAAACTCCAATGTAAATAATGCGACTAATTGTGAAAGAGCCAAAAAACTAAGAAGAAGTTTGTTGTTTACTGGAATTACCATGGCTTTAATTGGTTTTGTTGGCGTTATTGTCTGCTTTATTTTATTTGCCACAGCAGGTTTAAATGCGTTTAGTAGTACCGGTTTTTCGGCAAGAATTTTAGTGCCATTTTTCTTGATTATTCCTTTTGGCATAATCGGTGGAATTGGAACAATGATTGCAAAGATAGGTTTCACCATTGTTGTTGCCGGATATGTGTCAAAGGCGACTGATACTATTATTGAAAATAGCGAAGAAAATTCAAAAGCCAAATCAGACAAGGTTGTTTGCTCTTATTGTGGTCACAAAAATGACAAAGACGATAATTATTGTGAAAGTTGTGGTGGAAGATTATAAGGCATCATTTTATGATGTCTTTTTTATAAAGATAAATTTATCTTGGCAATAATGATAAGTGCAAAAAATTATAATATTATTTTACATCACAACTTTTATATGTTATACTTTTTAGGTGAGGAAATTATGATTGTTTATGTTGCTGGAAAGTCAGGTTCAGGAAAATCTACACTGGCGAAAGGGCTAGCTGAGAGTTTAGGATATAAATATGTAGATGTAGATAGTATTGGTCATAGCGTCTATGATATTCCTTTTGTCATGGAGCAAGTTGAAAGACTTTTTGGTAAATCGGTGTATGATGAAGACGGTACTTTTAACAGGAAGAAACTTGGGCAGATAGTTTTTCAAGAAAGTAGCTCGGAAAGAGTAAAGATGTTTAATGAGCTGACATGGGAATATATGCAAAAAGATTTAGACAAATTGTTGGAAGAAAATCAGAATCTTGTTATTGACTGGGTACTTCTTCCACAGACAAAATACTGGCAAAATTTGGCTTATAAAGTTTTGGTAAATTCATGTGATGATGACAAACGTTTTGAAAAGCTTTTAACAAGAGATAAAGTTAGTTTAGAATATTTGAAGCTTAGAGATAAAGCTGGTATTGAGTACAATGAGGCAGAATTTAATTATGTAATTGAAAATGATTATTTTGCAAAGACAATAGAAAACCATATTGAAAATATAAAAAGAGATATTAAAAGTTTAATTACACTTGACGTACTAGGCACAAAAAGTCCTTTTGCAAAAGCTGATTCTGCATGTCCTTCCTATCTTTTAGCTAGTGGAGAAAATAAAATTATGCTTGATTGTGGAAGTGGCTCTCATAGATTTTATAATTTTGATAAACTCGACGGTCTTAATATTGTAGTTTCTCATTTACATAGAGATCATTACAATGACCTATATAATTATATGTATGCTTCACTTTGCCTTAAAAATTTAGGGAGATTAAACCATGAAATTAATATCTATCTTCCAAGCAATCCATGTGAGATATTCAATGATATTGCAAATGAAAAATTGACGTTCTCGAAAGTTCATGGTTTTGATAAAAATTGCACCTTAAAAATAGGTGAGGCTGATGTTGAACTGAGAAAGGTCATACATTCCTCTGGTGTTGATAGTTACGCTATAAAAGTAAGCTTGCAAGGAAAGACGATTGTTTATACTGGCGATATTTCTTTTGGTGATAAAGAAAATATAGTAGACTTTGCAAGAGACTGTGACGTTCTAATCTGTGATTCAAGTTTTTTAAGGTCCTATAATTTCCCTGAAATATGCAATCATTTGACAGCATTTCAAGCTGGAACAATTGCAAAAGAAGCAAATGTTAAGAAACTAATGTTGACTCATTTTTGGGGTGAAGAAGAGGTCCTTAGTTATGTTAAAGAAGCATGCGAGAGTTTTCAAAATACAATAGCACTTAAAGAGGGCAATAAAATTTATATATAAGGAGTAAGTATGAAAATAGGTTTTTATGCAGGTAGTTTTGACCCCTTTACAGTAGGTCATCTTCACATAGTAAAAAAAGCTAGTCAGCTTTTTGATAAAGTGGTTATTGGAATTGGAGTTAACCCGAAAAAGACAAGAAGATATGATAAAGAAAAAATCAAAGAGGCGATTGAAAAACTACTCAAAAAAGAGGAGATTTTAAATGCAGAGTGCTTGATTTTTGATGGGTTGACAGTTGACGTCGCCAAAGAACATGGTGCAACTTTTTTAATTAGAGGCGTGCGTAACGGAATTGACTATGACTTTGAAGAAAACTTAGCACAGGTAAATGAAGAGATTTCTGGCATTGACACCATCTATATTAGAGCAGGTGGATATGGCGTGGTAAGTTCTAGTATGGTTTTTGAGCTGGTAAAAAGTGGCAGAGATGTTTCTAAATATATTCCACCATATGTCATAGATATAATTAA
>CARBWQ010000002.1 GCA_948949055.1 uncultured Eubacteriales bacterium
TACCAGGAAAGCCAGCACCAGTGCCTACGTCTATCACATAACTATCTTTTGCTATCACTTTTTCTGGTAAAACACTATCTATGAAATGTTTTAAAACTACCTCTTCACGCTGTGTAATGGCAGTAAGATTATATTTTTCATTTTCTTCTATAAGAAAATTGTAATAGTTTTCAAACTGCTCAATCTGTTTATCTGACAATGTAAATCCAAATCTTTCAAAATTTTCTTTAATTAGTTTTTTCATAATTTGCTTTTTATTAATCCTTTTTCACTGCTAATTATGGTCTAAAAATCTATAAATGTAAGCTGATTTATTTTTTATTTTCACTCACGTATTTTTTTACTAGAACACTTAAAACGGCAATATCAGAAGGTGAAACACCAGATATTCTTGACGCCTGACCAATACTTAAAGGTTTCATTTCTTCAAGCTTTTCAACAGCCTCTAATCTGAGTCCATGATACTTTCTATAATCAAAGTCGGAAGGAATCAAAGTCATTTCATTTTTTTTGAACTTTTCAATTTCTTCTTCCTGCTGTTTTAAGTAACCCTCGTACTTAACCATAATATTCATTTCATTTATAATCTCATAGCTGAACTGATCAAACATATGAAGCTTGTCATTTATTTTAAAAGCATCAATATTGCTTCTTTTAAGCATATCTTTAATAGTTATGCTTTCTCTTGGCAGACTCTCACCATTTTCCTTAAATAACTCTTCAATCTCTGCCACCTTAAATTTCAACTTTAAGACCTCTTCAATTTCTTTTAGCTTTTCTTTCTTATCTAAAAATTTATTCCATCTCTCATCATCGACAAGTCCAACTTTTCTACCAATTTCAGTTAATCTCAAATCGGCATTATCCTGTCTTAAAAACAATCTATATTCTGCCCTGCTTGTCATCATACGATATGGTTCATTAGTTCCCTTAGTGACAATATCATCAATGAGTACACCTATATAACCATCACTTCTTTTAAGTACCAACTGCTCCTTTCCTTTTATGTAAAGGTTGGCGTTTATACCTGCAATTATTCCTTGACCACCTGCCTCTTCATAACCAGATGTACCATTTATCTGTCCTGCAAAGAAAAGTCCTTTTATCTTTTTAAGTTCAAGAGTTGGATTAAGCTCAGTTGGATCAATACAATCATACTCTATTGCATAACTATCTCTCATTATCTCGGCGTTTTCAAGACCGACAATAGAACGAATCATTTTTTCTTGAACATCTACTGGCATAGAAGTGGAGAACCCTTGAATGTAAACCTCTCGCGTTGAAAGAGATTCAGGCTCTAAAAATAATTGGTGGCGATTCTTATCTGCAAATCTGACTATTTTAGTTTCAATAGAAGGACAATATCTTGGACCAACTCCCTTTATAAGTCCAGAAAAAACTGGTGCTTTATCAAGGTTATCCTTTATAATTTGATGGGTATTTTCATTTGTATAAGTCAGATAACAACAAGCTTTATTATTTCTTTTTTTATCACTTATAAATGAAAAGTTTTGTATATTTTCATCACCTTGTTGTTTTTCTAGTTTGCTGTAATCAATACTCCTTCCATTAATACGTGCAGGAGTACCTGTTTTAAATCTCAATAGCTTTATTCCAAGTCTTTGTAAACATTCGGATAAAAGCATGGCATTTGAAAAACCGTTAGGCCCACTCTCTTTGGTATAATCACCTATTATAATTCTGCTCTTTAAATAAACCCCTGTGGCAAAGACTACTGCTTTACAAATATAACTTATCCCTAATGCCGTTTTGACAATTTTGTCACCATTTTCTTCACAAATAATATCAACAACTTCTCCCTGTCTAAGATAGAGGTTAGGACAACTTTCAAGAGTTTTTTTCATTTCGTTATGATAGTCAATTTTGTCTGTTTGAGCCCTTAAACTTTGCACGGCTGGACCTTTTCCACCATTCAACATTCTTATTTGTATCATTGTCTTGTCAGCGTTTATACCCATTTCTCCACCGAGAGCATCAATTTCACTTACAAGCTGACCTTTTGCAGTACCACCAATAGAAGGATTGCAAGCCAAAAAAGCCACTGCATCAAGATTGAGAGTGAGAAGAAGAGTTTTATTTCCAGTCCTTGCAAGTGCAAGTCCAGCCTCACATCCGGCGTGACCTGCACCAATAACAATAGCATCAAATTTTTCCATAGACATAAGTATAAATATTTTTTTTAAAAAGTCAAATGATAGTAAGATAAAACATTTTAAATATACTAAAAGATTATCTAAGATCTTCTCAAATCTCTAAAAAGCAAACACATTTAAAGTAAAATAAAAAAGAAAGAAAAACTCTCTCTTTTTTTTACTTTTTAATAACCATAAAGAAAAATTAAATTTTTCTTTTTTGATACTTTTCGTTAACTACAAAAAAGATAAATTCTCCCTTTTTTAATTATTATCTTCTTCGTACTTTTCAATAATTACGCCAGCCTCATTAAATAACTTTATTGAAAAATCATCTGGATAACCCTCTTTATATATCACCTTTTTAATGCCTGCATTAATTATTAGTCTAGTACAAACTGAGCAAGGTTGATGTGTACAATACAAAGTTGCACCTTCCACACTTATTCCAAGTTTAGCAGCTTGACATATTGCATTTTGCTCTGCATGAACACCATAACAAAATTCCTGTCTTGTTCCACTTGGAATATTATTAAGTACTCTTATACATTCCCCTCGCTCTACACAACTTTTTACTCCACTTGGAGCACCATTGTATCCAGTTGTCAAAATTCTCTTATCTCTTACAATAACTGCTCCCACATGCCTATTTTCTTTATAACAAGAACTCCAATTTCCAACAAATTCAGACATCTCTATAAATCTTTTATCCCATTTATTAAAAGCCATTATTATCTCCTTTTGTAAATTATAACTTTTTATATAAAAATAAATTAAAAGCTACAATTTTAGTTAAATATTAAGAATATATTAATATTTTAGCGATTTTAATCAAAAAATCAATAAAAATATCTATTTTTGATTACTTTTATTTAAAATTTGTTTAATTAGTTTTAAATTATCTTCGCTATTACTGCTTCCCCAGCCTTTATCACCACGCTTTGAAGGTATTTCTTGAAGCGCTTTAAGACTTATCTCTTTAACTTGCATTTCTTCCACTCTATGAATAATACCTTGTGCGATAGCTTTTGATGTTGAATAAAATAAAATGTTTTCCACATCAATATCATTCTCATTTGCTTTAATTTTTTCTTTTATAAAATTTTCATCCATTTGTGAAAACACAAGAGGTTTATCATTAGCATTAAAGATAGCAACTTTTATTTCGCCACGATATCCACTATCTATTATTCCACTACTCTTTTTTATACCTTTCATGCCAGTTGAAGAACGTTCTTCTATTTGCATATAGAATTTTGGACTACACGCCCAAGCAATTCCAGTAGGTATTAAACCGGTTTTAAAAGGTCTTATAATAATATAATCTTCTTCGAATGAAGCAAAAAGGTCATAGCCTGCATTTTCTTCATCCTTTTTAGGTATAAGTGCATCAGGTTTTATTTTAGCAAAGTAAATTAAATTTTCATCTTTAAATTCGTCCATTAGTTCTCCTTTGAGTTTTTAATTAAAGTGCATAATCATTATACCTTAACCCAAAGTAAAAAATCAAATACTAATGACAAAAAAAAGATAGACTATGCTATCTTTTTTTTATTTAAACATTTGATTAAACATCTTCTCTTTCGCTTTCATCTGTTGCTATCGGATTTGTTTTAGGATATAACTCTTCATAAGTTACATTATCTTTAAATAGTGTATCAAGAGTTTTTGCTTTAAAATCACCATCTAAACCCAAAGTAGTCACACCGATAATTCCATTTTGACCACCATTGCAATATTCAAGAATATTTTTAAAGTCTGTAACAACTACAATAGCTCTACCTTTTAATAACTGATTTGCATCACTCACAGTAAAACCATTATTTTTATTAAAATAATATTTATATAAATCATCAAATTCAGGTAAAAGTGATATTACAAAATTATTAAGGTTAACTTTATGAATGTGGTAAGCTACTGTTTTATTACCAAAATAGACATCAATTATATTTGAATTATTTTTATTTTCTTCCAATTTTTCTATGCCATAGATGTAAAAAGCTTTTCCACTATCTCTTAAACTCATAATTAATACTCTCCTTTTTATATTATGATTTTAACATATTTTTAATAGATTGTCAATATTAAGTTTTTAACTTATAATAATATCTTTAAAAATCAAATATAAAAATTCATCTTTTCCTGTTGTAATTTCAAAACAAGAAATTGATGAATTCTTATATTTCCTTTGTTATTAATAAAATTAACGTTGACTAAAAGTCAAACACATCGTCAATAGCATCTAAATTTTCTTTATAGTCTTCTAATTTTTTGTCTAAGATTTGTTTATCTGTTTTGCCGATTGTTTCATATTGTTTTTTAAATAGATAGAAAGCATCTTCAACTGATGAACAAGAAATAGCATCTTCCATTTCTGCCATATTTTTATGTATAAATCCACCAAACTGAGCCCAATTAATTTCAACATATAAATCACTTTTTACTTTATTGAAATTGCCAACTTTAATTAATTGTTCAAGTTCATTAATCATACCAAATATTTTAGCATCTTTTTCTTTAACATCAGCTTCAATTTTTGATTGCGTTAAACCTTTTTCATAATTAAATGTTGTACCATAAAAGTTCGCAAAATGCTCTTTTTTTCTAGACTTTGTAACTAAATATACTGCAAAAATAGGAGTTATTGCTTTTACTTCTTTCAAAATTCTTTCTGAACTTTTCTCTTTTTTCATTTGTTCAAGTATTGATTCTACCTGCTCCTTACCAAATAAATATTTGTTTTGTTTTTTTTCTTCCATTTTATTGTCCTTCTTTTTTATTCTTTTAATTTTATTTTTAAATTATATATATGCTTTTTTATCCAATAACTCTAACTGGTAAAATAAGATATAAGAATTCATCTTCCTCTGTTGGAACTACAACGCAAGGAGTAGAAGAATTTATAAAACAAAGTTTAACAAAGTCATTACTTACAGACTTTAAGCTTTCTAAGAAATAACGAGGATTGAAAGATATAATAATATCCTTACCATTTAAAGTTACAGGAATATTTTCTTTTAAATTACCAAGTTCAGAATTTGAGGTAAGAAGAATATTGTTTTCTTTTATATCAAATTTAACATAGTTGTTTCCACTAGTTTTTGAAAGAAGAGTTGCTCTTTCAAGAGCTTCTTCAAAACTAGCCTTATTTACTGTAATAAAGCTTTCATAATTTACAGGAATTATCTGCTTATAGTTGATGTAATCACCTTCAAGTAATCTTGAAGTAACTTTTGTGTCACCAAGATCAACCATAATTTGATATTTATCAATATAAATATTTACAACTTCATCTGTATCGTCAATAAGTTTGCTAAGCTCTAATAAACTTCTGCTTGGCACTACAATAGATTTTTCCACATTTGAATTAACATTTTTCTTCACTCTTGCAAGTCTATAACCATCAAGAGCAACAACATTTACAGCATCTTTTGAAATGTCAAAGAGAACACCCTTTAAAATAGGTCTAGAATCATCTTGTGCAACAGCAAAAATTGTTTTTAAAACGCAAGCTTTAAAGTCTTTTTTGCTTATTCCAAAATATTCGGTAGTATCAATCTTTTTAAAGCCTGGATATTCTACTGGGTTATAACATTGAATAATAGATTCACTATCCTCATATCTAATTGCGAGTTGATTTTTATCATTTACTTCAAGCTCGATAATAGAATTGGTTAATTTTTTTACAAATTCGGTAATGAATCTTCCAGGAACTACTGTTTCTCCTTCACTTTTAACATTTGCTTTAATTTTCTTTTCAATTGAAAGTTCTGTATCTGTTGCAGAAAGTGTAAGAGTATCATCTTCGGCTACAATCTTAATTCCTTCTAAAATAGGATTAGTAATCTTTGAAGATATAGCTTTGCTAACCTTTAAAAGTGCATCTGAAAGTTCTAATCCTTGACAATTTACTATCATTATAATCTCCTTTATTTAAGTTTCTTAATAAAAAACTTACTTTTAAATATACCTTATAATTATAAAACATATAGCTTTTTAAGTCAACTTTTTAAGAGCAAATATTTAAACTGCTTCAATCAATTTTTCAGTTTCATCTAAAAATTTTTTACTTAAATATCTCGTATAATATATTAACAGTGCAAATCAACAATCAAAGATTATTCTGAAATCAATTTCAGTTCTTATTGTCAATTTTTAAGAAATATTATTCTCATTAATTTAAATATTCTTTATAACAACTATTGGCTTATATCATCAACAATTAGATCTTTTGCTGAAATAAATTTAGTTTTCACAATTTTTATTTTTTTCACTAGTACAAACACATTCATTTTTCTCTTAATAAGATATTTTTTTATTGATTGATAATAGTAATAATAATAAGGTTGTGTGGATATGTGTATATCTTTCTAATAAAACAATATATAGTATAAATTTTATTAATAGATAAATATAAAATACAATATACATTATAAAATAATGTGGATATCTCGTGGATAACCTTGTCCATTTTTTCCACAATTACACAATAAATATGTTAATATCTCTAATAAGAGGTTGTCTAACGACAACAACAATCTATCTACTGTCCTGAAATAAATTTCAGTTCTTATTACGTGATTTTAGGCATCGTCGTACTCGTCAGTGCAAGCACACTCGTACTCCTTGTAATAGCTTTTATAAGAAAAAATAGTAAAAACAAAACTATATCAAAAACAATTGCTAAATTCATTTTAAATTGATATAATAACAACATGAACGAAACAATATGTGCAATATCAACCCCTCTTGGAAGAGGCGCTATATCAATAGTTAGATTAAGTGGCAATCAATCTCTCAATATAATGAAAGAGGTTTTTTATTGTAAGAAATTAGATTATGAAAATATAACTTCACGATATCTTTACTTTGGAAGTTTAACACTTGAAAATGGAAGTAAGGAGCAATGTCTTGCTGTATATTTTAAGAATCCTTTTAGTTATACAGGTGAAGATATGGTAGAATTCCAGATTCATGGTGGTACTTATTTAACTCAAAGCGTGTTAAATCTTTTAATAAATAAAGGCGCAAGACTGGCTGAAAATGGAGAGTTTACTAAGAGAGCTTTTGAAAATGGAAAGATAAGTCTTGATATGGCAGAGAGTATTATTGATGAAATTAATGCAGAAAGTGAAAGTGAGCTTAAAGCTTCGTTGGAATTAGCCGAAGGTAAACTAAACAAGAAAGTCATTTCAATGCAGGAATTATTAACTGAATGTTTGGCTCAAATTGAAGCTACACTTGACTACCCTGAGGAAGATTTTGAAGATGAAACCAAAGTGAATATTTTTAAAAATATAGAAGAAATTAAAAGCAATATAAATGAATTATTAGAAGACGCAAAACATGCAAAAGTGATAACTAATGGTATTAATGTTGCACTTGTAGGCGCGCCTAATGTTGGTAAATCTTCAACATTAAATGCTTTAATCGGTGAAAATCGAGCAATAGTGACAGAAATTGAAGGTACAACAAGAGATATTCTCACTGAAAGCGTAATATATAAAGGTATAAAGATTAACTTTATTGATACGGCAGGAATAAGAGAAAGTGATGATAAGGTTGAAAAGATAGGTATTGAAAAGTCTAAAAACTCAATTGATAGAGCTGATGTTATAATGTTCTTATTAGACGGAAGCAAGCCTTTAAATGATTACGATAATAAAATAAAAGATTTATTGAAAGATAAAGATAATGTACTCACTATAATAAATAAATGTGATTTGGATCGAAAGTTAGATGTACAAAATGATGAAATTAAAATTTCAGCTTTAAATGAAGACAATATTAATGAAATTAAAGAAAGAATATTTAAAATGGTTGAAGCAGAAAAAATTGATTATACTCACACTCTTATTACATCTGCTCGTCAAATTGAAGTACTTGAAAATAGTGATAAAGTTTGCATGGAAATATTAAACAGTAAAAATGAAAGTATGGATATTATTTCAATGCTTATAAAAAATCTTTGGAGTTGTCTTGGTAAAATAACTGGTATTTCTGAAAATGAAAATATAATAGATTTGATATTTTCTAAGTTCTGTTTGGGAAAATAAAAAGAAGCCATATTGAATGACTTCTTTTTATTAATAATAAATAATAAAAGTTATTATTTAATAACTAAAATAATTATATTAAAATTTGATAAAATGATTTAAGTTGATTATGCTCTATATAATATCTTTTTCTTGTTTTCGTTTTTCTTCTTGGTATTTTCTTATCGAGTTTAATATCAATCTCTCCTTATCCTCAGATGTAATAGACATCATTTTATCTTCTCTTAATAAATACTTTAATGGGTTTTCGCTTTTATGTATTTCTTTTACATTATCTTTATCTTGATTAAAAAAGTTCATGCTAGTACAACTTAAAACGTTAGCATTAGAATATGTATCTCTCAAACCTTTATTTAATAATCTGTTCTTTGCTTTATTAGCTAAATCTTTTAAATTCATTGTCCTGCTCCTTATTCATCTATATTATAAATGATATAATTATAATTGCAAATAAATATATGCTCGACTTTTTATGATTTTAGTCGAATTTTGTTAAATACGCATAAACTTATATGTATAAGGATATAAAATGAACTTTTAAATACATATTCATTTGAATTACCAGTTAAAATATACAAGATTTAAACTTCTTTATAGTATAGAATAAATAATACTGCTTTTATTAATATTTTATAAAGTATATGGAAATAAAAAAAAAGACTTCTGTTTTCAAAAGTCTTTTTTTATTCAATTAAAATTCTTCGTTAAGAATTTCAAAATATGCTTTTGGATGTTTACATACAGGACAAACCTCAGGAGCATTATTACCAACATGAATATGACCACAGTTTCTGCAAATCCATACTTTTTTATCAGTCTTATTAAATACAACATTATTTTCAACGAGTTCTGCAAGTTTTCTATATCTTTCTTCATGTCTTTTTTCTATATCTGCAACAGCTGATAATTGAAAAGCTAACTCATCAAAACCTTCTGCTTTTGCTTCTTCTGACATTCTCTTATACATATCAGTCCATTCACCATGCTCACCAGCAGCTGCATCTAATAAGTTAGCTAATGTATTTGGCACGCTTCCACCATTTAATGCTTTAAACCATAATTTAGCATGTTCTTTTTCATTATTAGCAGTTTCTTCAAATATACTTGCTATTTGTTCATAGCCTTCCTTTCTTGCTTGTGAAGCATAATATGTATATTTGTTTCTAGCTTGGCTTTCTCCTGCGAAAGCATCTTTTAAATTTTGTTCTGTTTTTGTTCCTTTAAGTTCTTTCATTCTTTTTTAACCTCCATGTAAATTATATCATACTACAATAATCTAAATCAACTAATTTCAATTACTTTAAAAAACGATTTTTTTTAAATAAAAATATTCCACGTGGAACAAAAATATCATTTTCAACACTAAAAACTAATAGCGTAAGCTAAAATAAATAAAAAAAATGTTCCACGTGGAACATTTTTATCGATTATTCTTTTAAATATTAATAATTAGATTGTTCCACGTGGAACATTCAAGAAAAATATAATATTGTTTATTTTATATGAAACATTTTTATTAAATGTATTATATATATACTTCATATTACTAAAAGTAAAAGTTTAATTTTAAATATTATATACAGTTCTTTAATTAATATTATTATTTATATTTAGTCAAACCTTTAATTAATAAAATGAATTTAAAATACTTAAAGATAAAATAATTAATGGTTAAGTGAAGTTAGTTATGTATTATAGGAAAAAATTAATTAAATGTTTATTCTTGTTGATTTATACTATATTAAATTATTTTTTTAAAAAAAATATTAGCACTGATAATAAAATATACGCAAAAAATGGTCATTTTTTAATGAGTATTTACTCGTCTAGATAATCTTTAAAAACTCTGTTAACGCATGAAATTAATAAAAAAATGAGAAATTAATCTCATTTTTTTTAAAAATTATTTATTTGGATGTCTTTTGTTGTAATTTCTTAAATCATTTAATGTAATTTCTTTTTTCTTTATTAAGTCTACTATATCAGAAAGTCTATCTAAATCATCTCTTGAATAATAATCGATATATATTCTTCCTTTATTATCGTTTCCAATAGCTGATACTTTTGTAGCAAATACTCTTTGCATTTCATTAATAAGTTCTTTAAGTTCGATAGATTGTTCTTGTACTTTATTAGAATTTGTTTTTTGAGGGTTAAGGTAGTTTTTAACTGCTTTTTCAAGCTCACGAACTGACATTTTTCCATCGCAAGCTTGTTTTGCAAGTTTAATTTGTTGCGTAGTATCATCTACAACTACTAAACTTTTAGCGTGTCCACTAGAAAGTTTACCGTTTTCAATCATTTTAATTACGTCAGGATAAAGAGTTAAAAGTCTTAAAGTATTGGCAACGCTAGATCTACTTTTACCAATTCTATCAGAAACAACCTCTTGCGTTAAGTGATATTCATCCATAAGTTGTTTAATTGCTCTTGCAGCTTCGATAGGATTTAAGTCTTCTCTTTGTAAGTTTTCTATAATTGAGATTTCTTTAATTTGCTTTTCAGTATAGTTTTTAATTACAACTGGTACTTTTTCAAGACCTGCGAGTTTTGAAGCTCTCCATCTTCTTTCACCAGCAATGATAAGATAGCTATCATCACTCTTATTTACAACAAGTGGTTGAATTACACCATGAATTTTTATTGAACTAGCTAGTTCTTGTAAAGCTTCTTCGTCGAAATGTTTTCTAGGCTGATTTGGATTTGGAACAATTTTACTAATTTCTAGTTCTGTTATACCATCATCGACAGTAATATTAGCCTTTTTAGACTTAGGCTCTTTTACTTCTGTTTGTGGTTCTTCTTCATACATTGCGAAAAGGCTTTCAAGTCCTCTTCCTAAACCTTTTTTCTTATCCATTGTTTACCTCTCTTAATTTTATTTTAGTATCTTTTGTTATAGTGTTGTACTTAACATTGTTTCTATCTAAGAACTCTTCTGCAAGTGATAGGTAGGCATCAGCTCCTTTTGAAGAAGGTTCATAAATTAGAATTGGTTCACCATGACTTGGAGCTTCTGCTAATCTTATATTTCTTGGTATATAGGTAAAGAATACTTTTTTACCAAAGAATTTGATAATTTCATCACTTACTTCATTAGTAAGATTTGATCTTTTATCTTTCATAGTCATAACAACACCTTCAACATCAATAGAAGGATTTAAATGAAACTTGATTAGTCTGATTGTGTTCATAAGCTGAGTGATACCCATAAGAGGGTAGTATTCACATTGCATTGGAATAATTACACTATTAGCAGCTGTCAAGGCATTTACAGTAATTAAACCTAGTGAAGGAGGGCAGTCAATCATTATGAAATCATAACTATCCCTTATAGAATCAAGCATGCCTTTCATAATTTTTTCACGTTGTGACATTTGAATCATTTCAAGTTCAGCTCCTGCCAAGTCAACCGTAGATGGTAAAATATCTAGACCATCGATAATAGTTGGGAGTATAACTTCTGTGATTTTGTATTCTCCGAAAATAAGGTCATAGACAGTTTTTAAATCTTTGTTTTTATCGATGCCAAGACCACTGGTAGCATTACCCTGTGGATCAAGGTCAACAACAAGAACTTTTTTTCCCATAGCAGCCACATAGGCAGCAAGGTTGATACAAGTGGTAGTTTTTCCTACACCACCTTTTTGATTTGCCAAAGCAATAATTTTTCCCATAGTAATAAACCTCTTTTAACATATATACTATATCACAAAACGAATAAAATTTTAAGTCTTTTTTGCTTTTTTTTAAAAAAAATTACTAATAATGAAATTATATATATTACTATATTTAATATATAAGTATATTTATTACAATATTTAAAGATTAAGTTATTATTTTATAATTATTTTCACATTAAAATATAATTCTACAATTATAAAATTAATTTGTTAAGGTTTAAAAATTGATATATCCAAATAAATAGACAAATTCCTTTTAATAAAAGTCAAATTATAATTGACAAATTTGATATTATTTTATATAATTGAATAGTTAAATAAAAAAAGGAGGATTGTATGAAGAGAACTTATCAGCCAAAGAAAAGACAGAGAAGTAAAGTTCACGGTTTTAGAGAAAGAATGAGAACTTCTAATGGAAGAAATGTTTTAAAGAGAAGAAGAAATCGTGGAAGAAAAAAATTATCTGCTTAATGCTAATGAAAAATCTGACCATAGGTTGAAAAAAAATAGTCAATTTAATTATATCTATCGTAAAGGGGAACGTTTTTCTTCTAAGCACTTTACCCTTTATATAGTTAAAAGCAAATATAACAACTATAAAATAGGTTACTCCATTTCCAAGAAAGTTGGTAAAGCATGGCTTAGAAATTTGATAAGGCGTAGGCTAAGAGAGATTGTTAGATTAAATAATTTGCCTCAAAATGGGTTTAATTATGTTTTGCAAGCCAAAATAGGAGCGAGCGAACTTGACTATAAAGAAATTGAAAGACAGTTGATGTCTATTTTTAACAAAGGTAAAAGGGCCTGATATTAAAAATATTATTAAAAGCTCGTTTACCTTTATTTTAAAATTGCCTATTTATTTTTATAAAGGTCTTATATCTCCATTATTACCTCATACTTGTAGGTTCTATCCAACTTGTTCTACATACTTTATTGAAGCTCTAAATGAGTTTGGTATAAGAGGGATAAAAATAGGAGTTAAACGAATTTTTAGATGTAGGCCTTTAAGTAAACGCTGTGGTTATGACCCTATTCCAATAAATATTAAAGGAGATTCAAAATGGCTTTTTTAAGCAGTTTATTTGCTGTCGCTGAGCCAAAAGGTTTTTGGATTAATATAATCAGAGCCTTTGAGGGAGTGACAAAAAACTATGTACTCGCAATTATTTTCTTAACCGTTGTTATAAGATTAATATGGGGACTTATTGATACTCTTACTAAGTTTAATTCTCAACATATGAGTAGCATTAATGCAAAAATGCAACCAGAACTAGAAAAACTCAAAGCAAAGTATGCAAATCAACCTGCTGTTTTACAGCAAAAACAAAATGAATTATATAAAAGGTATTATGGAAAAAGCCAAATAGGCAGTTGTTTGATTACACTGGCTGTAATGGGACTTAACCTTCTTATATTCTTTACCTTGTTTGCAGGCTTAAATACCATGTCAGCTTATAAAATTTCGTCAAATTATGAAAATATCAAATATAATTATGCTAACTGTCTAAATGTTACAAATAATTATTGGCAAAGTGATGAGATAAGTTTGGAAGATAAAAAAGAACTATTTTTAGATTATAAAAATTTATCTTTTGTCATTAATGAAAATGAAGAAGGAAAAACAATCAGTTTAGTACATAAATCTAAGGTAGATAATCAAGAACAAATTATTTACACATCACCTTATAAAGATGATTTTAGTGAAAAGGTGAATAATCCTGAAATAGAAGACGGTGAAGCTTCTGAGCAAGTTATCAGGTCAAATGAAAATATTATAAAGTTAATCAATCAATATTTCCCTACATATGAAGAGGGTGAAGAGGTTGGCTCGAAAGATATTGTATTAGGTTACGAAAAAGTTACAAATGATGAAGGTGTTGAAGAGGATAATCCAATTTACCTGTCAAATGCTCTATATGATGTAGCTTTAAGAAATGTAGTAGAAACTTACGACCTTACACAAGAAAAATTCTTATGGATTCAAAATATATGGATTGCAGATTCTCCACTAAATAAGTCTATTGTAAGCTTCTCAACACTTAAAAACCAGGTAGGTAAAAATCAGTTTGAGAAGGATGAAGAAACTATCTATAACGCTTTTATGCCAGGTTTAAAAGCAGAACGTAATAGAACAAATGGTTATTTCATATTAACAATTCTCATTGTTGCAGTAACGCTTCTTAGTATGCAACTTACTAAATTCTATAATAATAGAAAAAATGGTAAAAGAAACATTCCATCAACTCCACAGGCAGGAGGTAAATGGATGCAAATATTCTTGCCAGTTATGCTGGGTATATTTGCATTGTTCTACAATAGTGTATTTGCTATTTATATGTTGACTGGACAAGTCGTATCAAGTATTCTTTTAATACCTCAACTCATGTTTGTAGATTGGGTAATAGGAAAGAAAAATAAAAGAAAAAAAGATAAAGTGATAGAAGTAGACTATTCACGAAAATTTTAATAAATTTCGCAAATTTTAGAGAAAAACGCGAAAAATTACACAAATTTTGTTAATTTTGCAATAAATTATAATTATTATCTAATTATATTATGTGTAAAAGAAAGAGGGAGGAATTATGCTATCAGCAGAAGGTATTGGAAAAAATATAGAACAAGCAATCGAAAATGCTTTATTTGATTTAAAAGCATCAAGAGAAGATGTGGATATTAAAATTCTCAGTGAAGGTGGATTATTCAAAAAAGCTAAGGTTCTTGTTTCTATTTCAGAAGATGCAAAAGAAAAATATGAGAAAAAACAAACTCGTAAAGAAAAAGTAGAAGAACCAGTAAAAGTAGAAAAAGCCGTAAAAGAAGATAAAAAAGAGGTTCAAACTGAAAAAATAGAAGTTGTTGATGTAGAAATGCCAACAGAAACAAGTTCTATAAAGGAAAGCGAAAGCGTAGAAACTGATATAGAAGGTATGGATCCTATTGAATTCTTAACTGGTTTATTTGAAGTTTGTGGTAAACAAATTGAAATTAACATCACAGAAGATGAAAATTATAAAACTTATTCTGTTGTTGGAGAGAATCTTGGCGATATGATAGGCCATAGAGGCGATTGTTACTATGCTATTAATAGAATTCTTGCAGCTGTAACTGGTAAACAAGAAAAGAAAGTTTTACTTGATATTGGTGGTTATAGAGAAAAACGTGCTGAAACATTGACAAACCTTGCTAAACGTACTGCTGATAGAGTGGCTAAGTCGGGTAGATATGCAAGACTTGACCCAATGAACCCAAGTGATCGTAGAATTGTCCATAGTGCTTTAAGTGATGATGATAGAGTAGTTACATTAAGTAAAGGTGAAGAACCAAAACGTTATGTAATGGTATTCCCAAAAGACGAATAATGTTAAAATATTAACAAAAAGTAGAAAAATTTAACAAATTTTCACGTTTTAGGAGATATTATGCAATTATTTTTTGATAATTTAAGTATAAGCATGTCAATTCCAGATGGAACAATTCTTTATAAAAAAGATGAAGCTACAAAGTTTTTAAAGTTTTCTAAGAGTGCATCAGAACATTGTCTTATGGTTATAAGTGATGGACAGAGCGAAAGTACAACTTCAATTACTCATTTAGGTGATGTTGATACTAAGGAAGAGTATATGGAAGTATTAGAAGTATTATTAGAACAGAATAATAGTATGGGTATAAAACTCTTAGAAAGAGAAAGAATTGAAGAAAAAGATGGAAAAGCACTGGAAATTTTGAAATTTAGAAACAGAAAAAGCTTTATTGTTATGATATTTGTGTGTATAAAGCGTCATATAATTATGGCAAATACCAATAGTGATGAAGAAAACTTTGAAAAAGCGACAAAATTTGCCAAAGAAATTATGAAGTCGATATCATTAATAAAAAATTAAAAATAAAAAACACGGATTTTTATGTAATTTTACTTAAAATTTGCATAAAATATAATAAATTCGTGTTTTTTCTTTAAATTTTTTTTAAATTCTTTATTTTTTGTATTGACATATAAAAATATAGTGCTATAATATAAACATAAAAAAGGAGGAAGGTATATGAAAATGAAAAATAAAACACTTGCTCTTGGACTTCTTGCTTCTGTGATTGCAGCAACTTCTACTATGGCTTTTGCAGGTTGTGGCAATTATAGAATTATTGATATGAATTATACTATGGAGTATGCTGTTGTTGAAGAAAATGGTAATCATGTATTGCATCATCTTCAATCATGGAAAGACTCAGACAGCGAATCTGTTACTTTTACTTGTGTTGATTGTGGTAATTATATTTGGACATCTGCTAACAATTCAGTTGTCTATAAAGAAAAGCCAGCAGAATATGCTTATGACTTTGAATGCAATCACGATCATGAAATGGAATAAAATAAAAATAACTTACGAAATGTAAGTTATTTTTTTTCTTTACACGCGAGTATATAAGAGTGTCCATTTGTTTTATTCTATTTAAAATTTAATTAAATATAGTTTTTTTTAATCCTTTTGTGATAATAGTTTTTTAATCTCGCTGATGAAACCTTGCATTTTGTGCGAGGTTTTTAATTCATCAGAAATCTTATCACGTGAGTGCATAATTGTTGTATGATCTCTTCCTCCAAATATTTTTCCAATAGATACAAGAGGTATTTCAAGAATTTCATTGATTAGATATATTGCAATCATTCTAGGTTCAACTACATCTTTGCTTTTCTTTTTGCCAACGATATCTTGTCTTGTTATGTCAAAGTAGGTGCAAACAGTGTCAATAATATCATCAGTAGAAAGTCCTTCATTCTTTTCTTCTTCAAGTTGACCATTAAAAGCCTCATAAGCCTCTTCCATGCCGGCAGAAGTCTTGTTAGATAGATTTGCTAAGAAATGTATCTTTGCAAGCATCCCTTCAAGTTCTCGAACATTTGAGCTTATCTTTTCTGCAACGAAATCAATTACATCATCATCTATCGAATATTTTTCAATTTGGCACTTCTTTCTAAGAATAGCAATTCGTGTTTCAAGTTCAGGGTGTTGAATATCTTGAATAAGACCACTTGTGAAACGAGAACGAAGTCTATCAGCAAGTGTTTCGATTTCCTTAGGAGGTCTATCGGAAGTTATGATAATTTGTTTAGAATTTTGATATAATTCATTAAAAGTATGGAAAAATTCTTCTTGTGTAGAAGTTTTCTTAGAAATAAATTGAATATCATCAATCATAAGTACATCAAGATTACGATATTTTGTCCTAAATTCAAGCACAGCTTTGTTTTTAGCAGTAGAACCGAGAGATTCGATATAATCATTGGCGAACTGCTCACAAGTCACATACATGACGTTTAAAGTAGGAAAATATTCTTTATAATAATTGCCAATTGCGTGCAATAGGTGAGTCTTGCCAAGTCCAGAACCACCATATACGAATAAAGGATTAAATTTTACCCCAGAATGTTCAGCAACAGCGCGACAAGCAGTATAAACAAACTTATTTGAATCACCAACAACGAAATTATCAAAGGTATATTTAGGATTGAATGGATTTTTAGCAACATTTACCTCTTTTTCATTGTTTTTGTCACCATGTAAACTGATATATTCAATTTCTTCTGCTGGATCGAGAATTTCAATGATTAAATCTGTACCAAAAATATCATTGACAGCTGATGATAGCTTTTCAAAATAGTTTCTTGAAAGTTGATTTTTTGCCGAAGTTGTGTTGGCAGATAGAATTAAAGTTTTGCCATCAACAAAGTCAACAACTTTAATTGGTTTAAACCACATTACAAATGATACATTTGATACAGTGAGTTCAAGCTTATCAAGTACGGCTTTCCAAAGGGTGGATAAATCTTTCATGTTTCTTCCTTTTGATTGAAATTTTTTGCAAATTATAAGATAATTTAGCTAAATTAGCGTAAAAAACCATAAAAATATCAAAATTTTTGTTAAAAAATGACATTTTTATGACTTTCTATAATTTTTTATTATCATTTTATAAAAATCTTTTTATTAAAAAAAGAGCTTTAAATTTATATTTACTTTATTAGTATAATTATATTTTTATAAAATGTCAAGTGGCAATGAAAGCAATTTAAACTTTTTTAAATAATTAAATATTTTGATTGAAAAAAAATTTTTAATTTGTTAAAATATAAAATATGCAGATTAAAAGTTTGACTGTTAAAGATTACAGAAGTTATGAGGATAGGAAATTTGAGTTCGCTCCCACGGTAAATGTCATTGTAGGTAAAAACGCACAAGGCAAGACAAATATTATCGAGGCTATCTTTTTTATGGTAATCGGTAAAAGTTTTAGAACCTCTCATGAAAAAGATGTTATAAGATGGAAGGAAGAAAATGGTTACATCCTTGGCGAATTTGCAAAAAAATATAGAGATCTTGATATTGAAATGTTTTTTAATGTTTCTCGCAAAAAGGCTATAAAGATAGATGGCGTGGGAATTAAGAGAATTGGAGAACTTTTAGGGTCTGTCAATGCAGTGTTCTTCTCACCAGATGAACTTAGATTGATAAAAAATAGTCCAGAAGAAAGACGAAGATTTATGAACATAATTCTAAGTCAGACTAATAGGAGTTATTTCTACCTGCTTGGAAGATATGAAAAAGTACTTGCCAATAGAAATAAACTATTAAAGACTAGCCGTGATATAAATGTACTTAGTGAAACTATTGATATTTGGAACAGAGCATTATCAGATCTTGCTGAAAAGATATACAAGGAGAGAGCGAAGCTTATAGAGGAACTTTCACCGTTCGCGAAAAAGGCACAAGAATATCTTTCAGGTGGGAAAGAGAATATTGAACTTGTTTATAAGAGTTCCTTTAATGGCGAAGATTATTCTAAAAAGATGATGAAAGCTCTCGAAAAAAATATTGAAAAGGATTTTAAACTTGGTTATACAAGCGTCGGAGTTCATAGAGATGAAATAGACATATTCTTAAATGGAGTAGAGGTGAAAAGTTTTGGATCGCAAGGTCAACAGAGAACGGTGGCGTTGTCATTAAAATTAGCCGAACTTGAAATAATCAAAAATAGAGTAGGTGAAGAGCCTTTATTACTCCTTGACGATGTGTTTAGTGAGCTTGATAGGGATAGGCGAAAGAAGCTAATAAAGTTTACTTCAAAGGCTCAGACGATAATTACATGCACTGATTTTGATGAGCCTGATATCGAATGTAATGTAATCAAATTATGAAAATTTAATAAAAAATCAATAAAAAACACAGAAAAATCTGTGTTTTTTGCTATTTTTTCGTTGATTTTAACATAATTATCAAAAAATTATCAATTTTCTTGGTTATCAAAATTGCAATTATTATAAGTTATATTTAAGTCAATATCTGGTGGTAATAATAGTGATTCAGTTTGTGAAGAGGCAAAATTCATGTTTTTCAAAATCAATGTTCCACCACTGCAATTTGATAAATCAATCATATTTTTAGGAGGGTTATCTCCTATTGTGGAGAGAGTAAAATTTATTAATCGGACATTTTCAATTTTACCAACAATCTTAATTGGAATTATATTTGAGCCATTTAAAGAAACACTATTTTGTTCTGCGTATATGGTAATATCTTTTGCATTTTCAAAAAGCAGAGGAGTTGAAGTGTTGAAATTTGCACCACGAGCAAACATTATACTATTTACTCCTTCATTTACAGCTTGTTGAAGTTGGGCAAATGAGCTTACCACTCTTTGTGCTTTTGCTTTAAGTTCTATGCTTTCACTAAATTCACCATAAGTAATTGTGGCTTTGTTAGTTCCAACATCTATAACATCTACATCAATTTTATAATCTTCAATCTTTTCCAGTTTTCCACTTAAATATTTTATAACAACTTCAAGTCCACTTGCATCAAACTTTTCACCAATAAAATATTCTGTTTTATTAGGAAGAGAATTTACTATCATCTCCAAAGGAAGGTCTTCTTGGACAATGAGATTAATTTCTCTTGAAACATTTTGATAAGTAAACTTAATTTTGCTATCTTTTGTAGCATATCTAGGGTAGTCTATTTCAAGTTCGGTCAAATCAACATCTTTTATTACTCCACTTTCGAATGTTATAGAAGCACTAAAATCATCTAAGGATATTTCTTCATTTTCATAATAATATAAAGCTGTTGCTGGATAATTTAAATTTATAAAAATAGGTTTTCCGTCTGTTACATTGACTTTAAAACTTTTTGAAATATCCTTGTCAACTATGGAAATAGTGACGGTTGTTTCACCATACTCTTTGCATACCAATTGGATATTTCTATTAAATGAAGCAACTTCTTGATTTGAACTTGAAAATTTGATTTGGTAGTTGTTAGCGTTTTTTGGAGCTATCTTATAGACAGGTGACCAAGCTTGTCCTTTGTATAACTCAACACTCTCATAATCAATAATAATATCAGTAACTGGTACATTTCTGCCAAAGCAACCGACCAATAAAAAAGAGGTTAGAAATAGCATAATTACCACGAAAAATGATAAAAACAATGATTTTTTTGCGTTTTTTGCCATATTTCACCTCTTTTTTATTAAAATTATTGATTTTTATTGTTAAAAATATTTTAACCAAATATTAAATTTTATTTCAATGAAAGAAGTTTTTTATAATTAATTCCAATTGCGTCTTTCATCTTTTCTAAACGAACTTTTGCATCAAGGGAAGCTTTATGTGAATTTTCAAAGAGCATTTGATAGATGTCGTCAATATGATTTAAACACTCTTTCCTGCGTTCTCTAATTGGCGTGAGAAATTCTTCTAAGATTTTGATAAGGAAAGTTTTTACTTTGACATCTCCAAGTCCTCCACGTTTGTAATGGGCTTTAAGTTCATCTAGGTTTTTGTAATCTGGGAGATATTTCTCAAAATGATAATCCTCACAAAAAGCGTCAAGGTATGAAAATACAACATTGCCTTCAACTTGACCAGGATCGCTTACTTTGATATGATTTGGGTCAGTATAAGCAGACATAACCTTTTCTCTTACCGTCTTTTCGTCATCGCAAAGATAAATAGCATTTCCTGCTGATTTTGACATTTTAATTTTACCATCTAGACCAGGCAATCTTTGCAAAAGTTTATTTTCTGAAACGATAGCCTTAGGCATAGCGAAAATTTCCTCTTGTGGTGAATAGGTATAATTAAATGAATTTACAATTTCACGAGCCTGTTCAAGCATTGGCAGTTGGTCGCCTCCAACTGGAACAAGGGTAGTTCCGAAGGCTAAAATATCACTGGCTTGTGATACTGGATAATTAATAAAACCAATAGGAAGAGAGGTTTCAAAACCACGAGCTTTGATTTCTTCTTTAATTGTTGGATTGCGTTGAAGCCTTGATAGTGTGACAAGATTCATAAAATAGGTTGTAAATTCATGAAGTTCACTTACCATAGACTGAATAAATATGTTTACCTTCTTTGGATCAATTCCAGCCGAAATATAGTCGATTGCGACTTGGATAATGTTGTTTTTAACTTTATCAATCTTGTCAGCGTTGTCTGTCAAAGCCTGTGTGTCGGCAATCATAACATAAAATTTGTCATAGTCAAGAGAGTTTTGCATTTCAATGCGTTTTTTAAGTGAGCCAACATAGTGGCCAAGGTGTAAATTGCCTGTTGGGCGATCTCCGGTTAAAATAATATCTTTCATAAATACCTCATTTTAGTAAATTTTAAAGTATTAAATTGAAATTGTCAAGCAAACAAAAAAAGTTGCAAAATATTATAGCTTTTTTACGCTTAATTTGCTATTTTTGAAAACAGCCTATTTTTCAAAGCTCTAAAAATGGCTATATCATCTATATTTAAGGGCGCGCGAATTTTGTAAAAAAATAAATTATAGCGTTTTATTTTATACCATTTTAAAATAAAATGTTGCCAAAATGACAAAATTTTACATTTAAAAACAAACTATATTTTAGAAAATTATTTTGTTTGTCAAAGATAAGTATAATTT
>CARBWQ010000003.1 GCA_948949055.1 uncultured Eubacteriales bacterium
CTTGGGAGAGACCAACTAGTTTGGAAAGCATGGAAATAACATTAAAAAGACTATTTGATCAAGAGATAAATCTTACTGAAGAAGAAAAAAGTGCAAGGTTAGATATACGATTTAAGAATTTTGCTGGAAAAACTGTGATAGTTGAATTGAAGCGATATGACAGAATTGTTAACTTAGGAGAGATTATAAATCAAATTAATAAATATCATAGTGGAATAACAAAAATTTTGCGAAAACAGAATCCTAATGATTCTCCAAGTTTTGAAATAATTGTATTACTTGGTCAGTTTATTAACAACGACGGGTCAATTGAAATGAATAATAAAGTGGTAAAGGCGTTAGAGCAGTTTAATGCTAGAGTTGTATATTATGATCAATTGATAAATGATGCAAAAAATGCTTATTCGGAATATTTCAATCAGAAAGAAAAATTAAATCCTATCCTTGATTTATTTGGAGATATAGATGAAGATTAAATAAAAGTAGCAAAAATAAAGTTTTGCTACTTTTATTTTAAAAAAGTTATATAAAATAGAAAATTTTATGTTATAATGAAATTATTAAATATACTAAAAAGGATATAATTTGAATGGAAAAAGTTGTAATAGAACAAATTTTTCTGAATGGTATGCCAGAGGGTATGGTTCAGATAAGAACTGATAATTGGAGTGGTTTGTGTTTTAAAATTCCATATGTTATGATTGGAGAGGTTTTAAAGGTTGAAGAAACTAAATGTTTAAAAGACTCGCCAGCTACATATCTTCTTTTTGGAGAAAATGATGGGCATGATTGTGTTTATGTTGGCGAAACAGAGACGCTAATAAAAAGATTGAATCAGCACAAAACCGATGACTTAAGTGGGCTGTGGAATTATGCGTTAGTTTTTGTTAGTGGTGTACAATCTGATCCATTAAACAAAGGGCAGATTGGGTATATTGAGCATGCTCTGTATGAGGAATGTTTCAAAGCATATGAAGCGAACAAAATTTATGAGGTTCTTAACAGTAAATCGCCAAGGGAAAGCACTCTGTCAGGTGCAACTAGAATTAAAACGGACAAGTTTATAAAAAATATAAAGTTTTTGGTTAATGCTTTAGGCTATAAACTTTTTATTGAAAAAGAAATTAAAACGGATAATTCTACATTGTTTTCGATAAAAAGAAACGGAATTGAAGCATACGGAGAAAGAACATTCGATGGTTTTGTTGTCAAGAAAGGGTCTACAACAGCTGACAATTTCACGGAATCCACGACTGAATGTTTTAAATTAACGGGAAAAAGGCTTAGAGATGAGGGAATTATTGTGAACAATAAATTCGTAGTCGACTATACATTTAAGACTCCATCCGGTGCCTCAACGATGATATTAGGACATAATAGTAATGGATTAATAGAATGGAAGAGAGACGGTAAATCATTAAAAGAAATTGAAAATAATCAGTAAAAGGAGCTCAAAATGGCAAATATTAAGAAAGAGCAAGAGCGTGAAGAATTACATAAAGCAATTTGGAATATTGCTAATGATTTGCGTGGTAGTGTTGATGGTTGGGATTTTAAGCAATATGTATTGGGAGTAATGTTTTATAGATACATTTCCGAGAACATAACAAATTATATTAATATTGGAGAACATGAAGCTGGCAACTCAGATTTTGATTATGCAATGATTCCTGATGTTCAAGCCGAAGAAATAAGAGAAGATATGGTAAAAACTAAAGGTTTCTTTATATTACCAAGTCAGCTTTTTTGTAATGTTAGGAAGAATGCATACAAAAACAAGGATTTAAACGAAACACTTGAAAGGGTTTTCAGGTCGATAGAGTCTTCAGCAAAAGGAACGGAAAGTGAAGATGATTTTTCAGGGCTTTTTGATGATATTGATGTCAATAGCAACAAACTCGGAGCTACTGTTGAAAAAAGAAATGAGAAGCTTGTGAAACTTCTTGATGGAATTGGTAATATGCAACTTGGCAACTATAAAGATAATTCAATAGATGCCTTTGGGGATGCTTATGAATTTTTAATGGGAATGTATGCTTCAAACGCTGGAAAATCGGGTGGAGAATATTACACTCCACAAGAAGTTAGCGAACTTTTGACTAAACTTACGGTAGTGGGCAAAAAAGAAGTTAACAAAGTTTATGATCCGGCGTGTGGCTCAGGTTCACTTCTTTTGAAATTTGCAAAAGTCCTAGGAAAAGATAAAGTTCGTCAAGGTTTTTTTGGTCAGGAAATTAATCTTACTACGTATAACCTCTGCCGAATAAACATGTTTTTACACGATATTGATTTTGATAAATTCAATATTGCTTGTGAAGATACTTTAATTTCTCCACAGCATTGGGATGAGGAACCTTTTGAAGCAATTGTTTCAAATCCACCATATTCAATAAAATGGGTTGGTGATGATAATCCGCTTTTAATTAATGATACAAGATTTTCACCAGCGGGTGTTCTTGCTCCAAAATCAAAAGCAGATATGGCTTTTATTATGCATTCACTTTCTTGGCTCGCTACAAACGGAACTGCTGCAATAGTTTGTTTTCCGGGTATTTTATATCGTGGTAGTGCAGAACAAAAAATTAGAAAATATTTGATTGACAATAACTTCATTGATGCAATTATTCAGTTGCCAGACAATTTGTTCTTTGGGACTTCTATTGCTACTTGCATTATGGTAATAAAAAAATCTAAATCAGATAATAATGTTCTATTTATAGATGCCACTAAAGAATGTGAAAAAGTAACAAACAATAATAAACTTACAGATAAAAACATTGAACAAATTTTAAAATACTTTACTGATAGGAAAGATGAAAAATATATATGTGCGTTAGTTTCTAATAAAACTATTGGTGATGAACAAAATTATAATCTTTCAGTTTCAACCTATGTTGAAAAAGAAGATACAAGGGTAAGAGTTGATATAAAAGAATTGAATAAACAAATAAGAGAGATAGTTGCTCGAGAAAATGTTTTAAGACAAGAAATTGATAAAATAATACAAGCTCTTGGAGATTGTTAAAAATGACGGAGCAAGAGGTTTTTAAAATTATATTGCCTTTCCTGGAAGGATATACAGAAGGTATATATTGGGATTTTAAAGAAACTTTGAATGATGCAGCTAGTATTATAAAGGATATATTGGCGTTTTCAAATAGTGACTATAATGGAGATAGTTTTATTATTGTCGGGGTAAAAGAAACAAAACTAAGTGGTGAAAAAAATAATAAAATAGCTTTAAGTAGAGAAGATCGTATAAGGTTAAAAACAGATTCGAGCAATTTGTATATACCAGACAAGTGGGATGTATGTGGAATAAGCGAAGCAGAAATATTAAAACTAAAAGGTTTAAGCGAGCAAATTACACAACAAATTGCAAGTAATATGCTGATTAGTATCCCTAAATGTGAATTTATTCCGATAGAAATTAATAAATCCAGATGGCTGTATGTTATCATTATAAAGAAAAAACCAGGAGTTTTTATTTGCAAACAAGATTTATATGATAGCCGTAATCCAAATAAAGTTGTTGTGAAACAAGGAGTAGTTTATGTTCGTGTTGCTGATACAACATTTGGTGCAGATACCAGTGTAGCGTCGGCAACAGAATGTATAAGAATATGGAAAAATTACATAGATTGGTTAGAATCGCCGTTATATGAGAAACAGGAGATAATTAATGAATAAAATTGAAGACTTGATTAAAAAACTTTGTCCTAATGGTGTAGAATATAAGACACTTGTTGAATTAGGTGATTTTTATGGTGGATTAACAGGAAAATCAAAAGATGATTTCAAAGGCGGAAATGCTAAATTTATTTCTTATATGAATGTTTTTAAAAATCCAGCACTTGATTTATCGTCAAAAGAAACTGTTAAAATCGCCCCAGATGAGAAACAAAGAAAGCTTGAATTTGGTGATGTAATATTTACAGGTTCTTCAGAAACTCCTGATGAGTGTGCTATATCGTCAGTTGTTACCAAACAACCTGCCGAAGATTATTATTTGAATAGCTTTTGTTTTATATGGAGAATAAAAGATAAGACATTGTTTGATTTTGATTTTTTAAAGCATTTATTTCGTTCGGATGCTTTAAGACAGCAACTAATAAAAACTGCTAGTGGTGTTACTAGATTTAATGTATCTAAAAAACTGATGGAAAAGATTGAAATCCCGAAACCTCCGATGGAAATCCAACGCGAAATTGTTCAAATATTGGACAATTTCGCGGAGCTTTCAGCGGAGCTTTCAGCGGAGCTTTCAGCGGAGCTTCAGCTTCGCAGAAAGCAGTACGAATTTTATAGAGATAAACTATTGAAGTTTGATGATACCATACAAAATATAGAATTGGGTGAGATAGCTAAATTTACTTATGGATACACAGATAAAGCTACTGATACAGGGGATATAAGGTATATAAGAATTACTGATATCACAGATGACGGAACGTTGAATCCTAATGATACGAAGTATGTGAAAATCACAGAGGTAAGTAAGAAATATTTATTAAAAAAAGGTGATTTATTAGTCGCAAGAACGGGAGCAACTTATGGAAAAACGTTATATTTTGATTCAAATGAACCATCAATTTATGCTTCATTCTTGATAAAAATAGAGCTAGATAATACGAAAGTACGAAACAAATATTATTGGCATTTTTCAAAATCTTCTTTGTATTGGAATCAAGCAGAAAAATACGTATCAAAGGCTGGACAACAACAATTTAATTCAAACGCAATTTGCAAAATAGTTGTACCTATTCCATCATTGGAAATACAAGACAAAATAATATATGTGCTTGATAACTTTGATAAAATATGTTCAGATTTGGGGATTGGGTTGCCTGCTGAAATTGAAGCAAGACAAAAACAATACGAATATTACCGTGAGAAGCTTTTATCATTCGATAAACAAGTCGGGGGGGGTATCACTTAAGTGATATCAATCTTATTAAGCTTTTACAGTATGTGTATGGGTTTATAGTATTGTCGATTGGTAGTTTTTCAAAATTATATGCTGGAGCAACGCCTTCAACAAATAAAAAAGAATATTGGGAAGGTGGTACAATACCCTGGATGAGTTCTGGCGAAGTGAATTATGGTCAAATTTTTAAGACAGAAAAATGTATAACACAGATAGGATATGATAATTCTAGCACAAAAATGATACCAGAAAATACGGTTGTGATTGCGTTGGCAGGACAAGGAAAAACTAGAGGAATGGTTGCAATAACAAGAATTCCATTATGTACAAATCAATCTTTGTGTGGGATAGTAACAAATGAACTTGTTGATGCTGAATATTTAAAATATTATTTACAATCTCAATATAATCAGCTTCGTGCAGTTTCGTCGGGAGATGGCACAAGGGGTGGGTTAAACTTAAATATGATAAATGACTTTATTATTCCTGTTCCAAGTATTAAAAAACAGAAAGAAATCATTCAAATATTAGATAAGTTTGACACAATTATAAATGATATATCAAAAGGACTCCCTGCTGAAATTGAGGCGAGACAAAAACAATACGAATACTATAGAGAAAAATTGTTAAATTTTAAACGAAAAGATTAAGGAGTGAATTATGAGTTTTTACAACATAGTGGCTCAGTCAAGCGAAAGCACGGTTGTCACTGAATATAAAAGTGAAACAAAAAGGTCAGATGCTTATCAGAGTGAAGCAGAACTTGAAAAAGAATTTATAAGATTGTTGCAAGAACAATCATATGAATACTTAGCTATTCACAGTGAAGCGGAGATCATTAACAATCTGCGTGCGAAGATTGAAGAATTAAACAAGTTGAAGTTCACTGATGATGAGTGGGCTAGACTTTTTAATGAGCAGCTTGCGAACTCAAACGAAGGTATAAAGGAAAAGACTCGCCGAATACAAGAAGAAAGCAGGATCAACCTCAAAATGGATGATGGGCTGACTAGGAATATCGCTCTCATTGATAAAGAAAATATTCATGAAAACAAATTACAGGTTATAAACCAATATGTAAACAATGATGGAAATCATGACAATAGATATGATGTAACTGTTCTGGTAAATGGATTTCCGCTTGTGCACATAGAATTGAAAAGACGTGGGGTTGCAATTCGTGAAGCTTTTAATCAAATTGATAGATATCAAAGAGATAGCTTTTGGGCTGCATCAGGCTTATATGAGTACGTGCAAATTTTTGTAATTTCTAATGGAACCAATACAAAATATTACTCAAATAGCACAAGGTTTAATCATATAAAAGATGCAAATGCGCAAAAAACAAACAAGCAAAAAACTAGCAACAGTTTTGAGTTTACTTCATTTTGGGAAGATGGTAATAATAGAATAATTCCAGATCTTATTGATTTTACAAAAACATTTTTTTCGAAACATACACTTCTTAATATCCTTACAAAGTATTGTGTTTTCACAAGCGAGAATATGCTTTTGGTTATGCGACCTTATCAAATTGTTGCAACCGAAAGAATTTTAAATAGAATTGAAATAAGCAACAACTATAAAACTTACGGTAGTGTTAAGGCGGGTGGTTATATTTGGCATACAACTGGAAGCGGGAAGACTTTGACATCTTTCAAGACAGCTCAACTTGCAACCAAACTGCCTTATATAGATAAAGTGTTATTTGTTGTAGATAGAAAAGATCTTGACTATCAAACAATGAAAGAATATGACAGGTTTGAAAAAGGTGCTGCTAACAGCAATAAATCGACAGCAGTGCTTAAGAAACAGCTTGAAGATTCTAATTCAAGAATTATTATTACTACTATTCAAAAGTTGGATAACTTTATTTCAAAGTACAAAGACCACGAAGTTTATAATAAACACTGTGTAATTATATTTGATGAATGTCATCGTTCTCAATTTGGGGATATGCACCTTGCTATTGTGAGAGCATTTAAGAAGTATCATTTGTTTGGGTTTACTGGGACTCCAATTTTTGCAGTAAATTCAAATAGTGGGGCTAAACATGTCAATCTGAAAACCACTGAGCAGGCTTTTGGGGATAAATTGCATACATATACAATTGTTGACGCAATAAATGATAAAAATGTTTTGCCATTTAGAGTTGACTATATTAAAACGATGGAGAATGAGCCTGATATAGACGATAAGCAAGTGTATGATATCAATAGAGAGAAAGCATTTTTGGCACCAAAGAGGATTTCTAAAGTTGTTGATTATATTTTAACTCATTTTAACCAAAAGACCTATAGAAATGAAAAAAGTTATAATTTTAATGCCTTGACAAACATTGGAGAAGTTGCATCTGCGAAAGATAAAAGTGCTATTGCAGAAGTAAAACAAAAGTTGAGGTTATCTGGATTCAATTCAATCTTTTGTGTATCTTCAGTAGATGCTGCAAAGATTTATTACAATGAATTTAAAAGACAAATGGCAGAAAATCCATCTAAAAATCTTAAAATAGCAACTATCTATAGTTATGGTGCAAACGAAGATGTTGAAGATGGAATGCTTGATGAAGAGAACTCTGAAGATACAAATAGTCTTGACAAATCTTCTCGTGATTTTTTGGAAGATGCAATTAAAGATTACAACAAAATGTTTAAAACAAACTATGATACATCTAGCGATAAATTTCAAAACTATTACAAAGATGTCTCTCTCAGAATGAAGAATAAGGAGCTCGATTTACTTATAGTAGTCAATATGTTTTTAACAGGATTTGATGCTACAATGCTTAATACAATGTGGGTAGATAAAAATCTAAAACAGCATGGACTTATTCAAGCATTTTCAAGAACAAATCGAATACTGAACTCCATAAAGAGATTTGGTAATATTATTTGCTTTAGGAATTTACAAAAAAGAACAGATGATGCTGTTGCTTTGTTTGGCGATAAAGATGCTGGTGGTATTTGCCTGCTTAAAGGATATAAAGATTATTATAATGGTTATGTGGATGATGACGGCAATCGTAAAGTTGGTTATGTTGATTTAATTCAAGAACTTGAAATAAAATATCCACTATCAGAGCCACAAATTATTGGGGAGAAGTCACAAAAAGATTTTATTAGTTTGTTTGGTGCAATTCTTCGTATGAAAAACTTGTTATCTGCATTTGATGAGTTTGCTGGAAATGAAATATTGACTGAACGACAAATGCAAGATTATTTGTCAAGATATAATGACCTTTATGAAGAATGGAAGAGACAAAGAGAAACTCACGAAGTAGAAGATATAAATGATGATATCGTATTTGAAGTTGAACTTATTAAGCAAGTTGAGATTAATATAGATTATATTTTAATGCTTGTTAAAAAATATCACGACAGCCATCAAGAAGATAAAGAAGTGCTTATTTCTATCAATAAAGCTATTGATTCAAGCTTGGAATTGCGTAGTAAAAAAGCGCTTATTGAAAACTTTATTGCAGGGATTAACGATGTTGATGATGTTATGATTGAATGGCGTGAATTTGTTGCAAAACAAAAGGAATTAGAACTTGTTTCTATTATTAATGAGGAAAAATTAAAAGAAAATGAAACTCGTAAATTTGTTGAGTACTCATTCCGTGATGGTGTGATGAAAACAACAGGAACCGACATTGATAAATTAATGCCTGCTATGTCTAGATTTGGCGGCACTAGAGAAAAGAAAAAACTTTCTGTAATAGAAAAATTGAAAAATTTCTTTGAAAAGTTTTTTGGAATATGTTAAGTAGAAAAGAGTTGATTTTAATACAAAGTCAACTCTTTTTTGTTATAATAGAAGTGTTAAAGGAGGTGGTTTTGCGAATTGTGATTTTTGAAGGGTAGGCGAGAGTCTACGGCAGCTGGTGGTGAATTGCGACAGCTGAATTGGTGGGTGGATGTGAGATGAAAGCGGAAGCCCATAAATGAAAATTGTTTTGTGTGTTTTGGATTTTCCAGTATAAAACATTTGGATATTGCTGATGTTTTAACTTTTAAGTATGGAGATGAAGAAATGTTGAAGATGAAAGAATTTTTAGAGATTAAGAAATTAAAAGAAGATGGATTCACGAAGAGTGAAGTTGTGAAGATGACTGGATTGAAGCAATTTTCGGTTAGAAAGTATTGGGATTATTCAATTGATGATTTTGCTGACAGCGACAAGCTGATGCGAAATGATAAGATTGAAAAATATCGAAACTTTTTGATTCAAGAATTGAAAGATAATCCCGGGATTAGAAATACCACATTATTTGATAAGATTAAAGAGATGGATGCGGAGTTTTCTGCAAGTGAAAGTGCGTTTTATAGGTATATGCGAAAACTTAGAGATGTGCTCGGAATAAGTGGAAAGGTGGGCAGAGCCTATCAGTTGATTGGAGATACAAAACCTGGTGAACTTGCACAAGTGGACATGGGCGAAATATGGATTCGAGACGTTTATGATGTGAAAGTAAAAATCTACTTTTGGTGCATTGTGCTGATGTATTCAAGGTATAAGTTTGTTTATTGCAAGCGAGAGGCGTTTACTAGCAGGGATTTTGTGGATGCACATGAAAGGGCATTTGCTTATTTTGGTGGCAGACCAAAGACAATTATGTATGATCAAGATAGAGTGATGGTCGTGAGTGAAAATTGCGGGAATGTGATTTTTACCAAAGAATTTGAAACCTACAAGGACTTTATTGGCTTAGATGTGTATCTTTGCAAAAAGCAAGATCCAGACACCAAGGGCAGAGTTGAAAATGTCGTTAAATTTGTTAAAACGAGTTTCTTTGATCACAAGGTGTTTTGTGGAATAGATAATTTGAATGGTGATTTGCTGGATTGGTTGGATAGAACTGGAAATGGCAAAATCAATATGACAACTAGACAAGCTCCAAGAGATATGTTTAAAGAAGAGAAAGAATATTTGTTTAAGCATACACCATACGCGTTTAGAAAGAAGAATGAATATATTGCAACAGCAACTGACTTAAACTATTTTATATTTAGGAGTAATTATTACACTTTGCCAGCATTTAGATTTAAGCAAGGCGACAAAGTTCTGATTGAGATTGTAGGTGATTGCATAAATGTCTATGATGCAGAAACCAAAGAGTTTGTAGCAAGGCATAAGCTATTAATTGCTAAAGGTTTAACTTCTAAACTAGCAAATAAGAATGATGGTGACAAACATTCAAGGCTTATTAAGCGAACGATTGAAAGTTTAGGTGATAACAAACTTGCGATTGAGTTCTTGAATGATGTCATCAGAGAAAAGCCAAGATATATTAAAGGGCAATGTGGACTAATGAAAAAGATTGCAAAAGAATACTCTTTGCAAGAAATTGCAAATGGCATTACGTGGTGCAATAAGAACAACAAGTATGATGCGACGGAATTGCTGACCTATCTGATGGTGCACAGTGAAAAAGAAACTGATATTATGCCGATTAGGACAAAGAAAACTTACATAGAACGAGCAGAAGGTTTAAACAAATATATGGAGCTTATAGGTGGTGGTGATGAAGAAGTTTAGTGTTACTGACATACAAGAAGTTGCCAAGAAACTTAGTTTGCACCATATGAGTAAAGCATATTTTAATCTGCAGGGCGAAAGTGATGAAAAGTTGCAGTTTTTATATGAATGCTTACATAAAGAACTTATATTGCGAGAACAAAAGTCAAGAACAACAAAAATAGGTAAGGCACATTTGCCAAGCTTTAAAACCTTGGAAGAATATGATTTGAATTTTCAGCCTCAGTTATCCAAGTGGCAGATTGAAGAGTTGAAGAAACTGAATTGGTTGCAAGAAAAATATAACATTATATTTATGGGTGGTTCTGGAACAGGTAAGACTCACTTAGCGGTTGCACTTGGTCATTTGGCACTATCGCAAAATTATAAAGTTTTCTTTTCTACACTTGAAAATTTGATTTACTTATTGAAAACAAAGGAAGTGTTTAAGTCTAGTAGTGCAAGAGTGAAATATCTATATGAGTGTCAGTTGGTTATTATTGATGAAGTTGGATATCAGCAACTTGAAAAACAGGATGTTTTGTTGATGTATGAGTTGGCAAATAAACTTTACAATAGAACATCAATAGTTATCACAACAAACCTTGACTTTGCAAAGTGGGGCGAGTTGTTTCAAGATGAAAATATGGTTAGTGCAATGCTAGATAGATTGACACATAATTGCCAGATTATAAACCTTAAAGGCGAGAGTTATAGACTACTTAATCACAATAACATCTTCAAAAAACAGAATAAAAAATAATGATTATTTGTTTTGATAGTTGTTTTAACCATAAATTGTCATAAAAACACACTATCAAAATGCGATTTGCCGACAAACAATACTAGCCAACCAGGGGGAGTCAAATCTCTGGTCAAAAAGGGATTAAAAGCGGAGCGGCAGTCGCACAGAAAAAGTCGCAAAATCAAAAATCAGAAAAAGTCGCAAAATCAAAAATTCAAAGATTTGCAAGAAACACAGCTGAATGTTTGACAATTGCAAGGGAGCTAAAAGACAAGGGCGTAACAATCCTTTTTGAAACAAATTCAATTGACACAACCGATGATGATGCATGGTTAAAATTGAGCATTATGGCAACACTTGCAGAAGAAGAAATTCAAGCAATGACAAAGACACTTCTTGAAATAACAAAACAAGATAAAGTTGAAGTAAAATATTTTGAAGATGGTCATTATTTCACAATTCAGGGAAAAAGCAAGATTGATTTTAATGAAAAATCAATTGAGATTGACCATAAGAAAATTCAGTTCGATGACATAAAGAGCATTAAAATTTTATAAGGTATACTTGGCACTGATAACACAAAACGGACCCTCAAAATTTTTTCAAAAAAATGATACAAATTCAAAACCTTTGTGCTATAATCAATTACATGGAACAAATTGATTTACAAAAGGCACATGAACATTCAAGAAATAACAGAAAAGAAATTTTGGCAAGCAAGACTTGTGGTTGCTTTTATTGCAGGGAAATGTTCGATCCAAAAGAAATCAAGAATTGGATTAAGGAAGAAGATGGAACAGCACAATGCCCATATTGTTTCGTAGATTCAGTTATTGGCGATGCAAGTGGCATCAATATAACAAATGCATTTCTTCAAGAAATGCACAAAAAATGGTTTGATTAGTCAAGCCAAGTTAACTGACAGCAGAAATTTTGATTTTCGCAAAATCAAAATTCTGTCGCAAAATCAAAGTTTGATTTTTATTTTGATTTTTTTGATTATTTTTGATTTTTTAATCAAAAAAATGGTGTCGCAAAATCAAAACGAAGAAATCAAAAAAAAGACTTCGTTGTCAGTTGAAATAAAAAAGTCCGATTTTATGGGTATTTCAGTGTTAGCCGAGCCAAGGAACTTGGCGAACGCGCAAGCAGGTTTTAACCTGCTTATTTTATCAGTCGCTGATTTTTGTTTATTAAGGACAAAAAAATAGCCCCCAAATGAGAGAAATATCTCAAATAGGGGTTCGATTTTTTGCGTTAAATTTTACCAAAATTAACATTAAAATTACCAAATTTTGCCCGTTTTCTACAAATCTTCTACAAATTTAATTTGTGCAAATGATGTGTTGTAACGGAGTGTGTTATATTATTTTTTTTGATTATTTATATTCAAATTCTAACTCTGTTTTTCTTTTATAAATTTCGCCTTCAAGTTTATCAAGCATACTTTTTGGAGAACTTTTTCGAGCATAACAGTAATTGCAACCATGATGACAAGTATCATATCTTCCAATATCTATTGCACGCATGCAACCACAATTTTTGCGCTGTCCATCTATTTTATTGTTTTTGCGTTTAACAATAATGTTTTGTTTCTTAAACTTTTCTGTCAACAACTCTTCAAAAATTTTTCCATCAATGCACTTGCTTGGAACAATTCCATATTTAGACCAATATCCACTTTCAGCACAAGCTTCAATTTGAATTTCATTTTCTTTTGCAATTTTTGAGAATGCTGATAAAATTTCATGTTTCTGTGTGAGATTCGGAGCCCAAACAGTTTTTGCACAACCCGTATAACTAACAATCAAAAAACTAATTTTGCAATGTTCTGTAAACCCTTTAAGCTCTTTGCAAAGTTTTGCAAACTCTCTTTTGTGCCATTCCACATCTATTTCTTCTGATAAAAGAATTGGGTCATATCGCCAAATTACAGGGCAGTGTTTTGAAAGTTCTTTAAAACTTTCAATTCTTTTTTCAAGTGTTGGTATTCCTGATTCTATATTTTCATGGTAAGCATTCAAAGTGTAAAGAAAGTAGTATTTTAAATCTTTTAACTCATTTAATCGGTCTAGCATAGGTGCTGGATTTTTTGTCCAAAAAACAATACCTTCTAAATTGCCTTGCGTTTTTATGGTTTTTTCTCCGAGCAAGTTGGCTTGAATATCTTTTATCTTTAATGGTTCAAGATTAATCTTTGCAATTTTTGAAGGGTTGATTGGATTTGGGACAAGGACATATCCATCTTTTAACCTATCAAAAAACCAATCACTATAAAAAGCAGGTATATCTGTTCGCCTTGAAACGCTTAAAATCATAATTATCTTTCTCCACTTATAATTATACCTCGTCCGTCCAAAATTTTAAACTGTTTGAATCTAAAATTGTGTTTTAAATTTTTTATCAAGTTGTCTAAAAAAGCTTGTTCTTCTTTTAGCATATAATAATTATTGTTTATTGTGTAATCGCATATTAGAAAAAAATTATCTTTATTTTTCAACGCTCTCACCAAAATTTTATCTAAATCCGTATTATTTGAGATGGTAAATAAAGAATTAAAAAATCAAATTTGTAAAAAATTTAAAAATTATTTACAGAAATCAATTTTAAATATTTGTAAAATATGATAGAATACCTATGTAAATTGAATAACATAAAAAAATGAGTTCCTCTAAAAAGAACCCATAAACCTTAAAGGTTTTTGAATAGAATAAATTTATTTGAACTCGTTATGTTATTCTATACATAATCATTTTAACATAAAAATTAAAAGGAGTCAAGCAAATGAACGAATTTTTTTTAGGTTTAGATATTGGAACAAATAGTGTAGGTTTTGCTGTTACAGATAAAGAATATAATTTGTTAAAATTAAATGGGCAAAATGTATGGGGTGTTAGATTATTTGATGCTGCCCAAACATCTGTTGATAGAAGATTAAAAAGGTGTAATAGGAGAAGATTAAATAGAAAAAAGATGCAACTTAATTGGTTGCGTGAGATTTTTTTTAAAGAAATTGAAAAAGTAGATTCATCTTTTTTTGATAGATTAAAATATAGTAATTTATTTATTGAAGATAAAATTAAAATGAATTCTAATTTAAAAACAAAGAATTCTTTGTTTTGCGATTTTTTAAAAGAATGTCAGTTTACTGATGAAGAATATTATAAAGATTATAAAACAATTTACCATTTACGAAAAGAACTATTATCTCGACCTGCAAAAGATGTTCGATTATTATATTTAGCACTTCATAACATAGTAAAAAATAGAGGTAATTTTTTAATGGAAGGTGAAGTTGGAGAAAATGTTAATTTAAAAGAATTGATGAAACAATTAATCGATAGTTTATACCAAGCACAAGAGGTAAATGAAAGTTTTAATTTTGATATTTCTGATAAAGTGTTAGATAATATAGATGTAGAAATTATTGAGAATTGCGTTGAAAAAAATTTAGGGATTAAAGATACAAAAAATAGACTAATAGCACTATTTGAAGCAAAAAATGAATTAAAAGCAATTTTAGAAGCATGTATTAATGGTAAATTAGATATGAAAATCTTTGCAAAAGCATTTGAACTTGAAAAAGAAAATTGTTTTAAAATTGATTTTTCTAGTGATAGTTTTGAAACAGAAACTTTGCAAAATTTATTCAATTTAAATATAGAAGTAATAACAAACATTGTTTTAAATATACAAAAAGTTTTTAATTTAATTCAACTAAAAAAGATTTTAAAAGATTCTAACTATATTTGTGAATCTTTTGTTAAAAGTTATGAAAATCATCATAAACAATTAGAAAAATTTAAAAAATTTATAACAAAATATTATAAAAATGAAAAATATAACATTTTTAGAAGAGAAAGTTTAAATAATAAAGATAATAATGTTGAAGATGAAAAAGAGGAAAATGGGAAAAATTCATCTTTTACAAATTATAGTGCTTATATAAATTCCACTTTATATAACGGAGAAAAAAGAGCAGTAAATAGTGAAAGTAAAAAAAGAACTACCGAAGATTTTTATAAATATATAAAAGGTATTATTGAAAGTAAACCACAAGTAGAGTTGACAGAAGATGAATATATTGAATATGAAAAAGAAAGACAAATATGGTTGCAAGAAATTGAAAATGGAACATTTTTAGAGAAGCAAAGAACCAAACAAAATGGAGTGTTGCCAAATAAACTTTATGTTAAAGAAGTTAAAAAGATATTGGAAACAAATAAAGAAAAATATATTTTTTTAAATGATAAAGATGAAAGTGGGTTGACTAACTTAGAAAAAATAATAAAGATAATAGAATTTAGAGTTCCATATTTTATTGGACCTATCGTTGGAAATTCGGGAAAAAGTATAAAATCAAAAAATGCATGGGCTATAAAAACAGATGACATGGAATTAAAACCATGGACTATTGAAAAAATTATAGATTATGATAAGTCAGAAGATGAATTTATAAACAAAATGACAAACAAATGTTCTTATTTAAGTGAATATGATGTAATGCCAAAAGACTCCTTAACATATCAAAAGTTTAAATTATTAAATGAATTAAACAAATTGTCAATAAATGGTATTTCAATAAGAGTAGAAACAAAACAAAAGATTTTTAATGAGTTATTTAAAGAAGTATCAAAAGTAACAGTGAAAAATTTAAAGGAGTTTTTAAAACAAGAACCATTTTATAATTGTCAAACAATGGAAGAAATGATTATTGGAGGAATAGATAAAGAATTTGCTAATAATTTTTCAACTTATATAAAATTCAAAAATTTAAAAGGGAAAGATTTTGTAGAAAATAATGAAGAAATAATCGATGATATTGTTTTTTTTAGCACAATAATTTCAGACAAAACAAGATTAGTTGAAAGAATAAAAAGAAAATATCCAGATGTATTTAGTGATTTTGAGTTAAAGCAAATTAAAGGTTTTAATTTTTCAAAATGGGGAACTTTAAGTAATCAATTTTTAAATAAGTTTTATTTTGCAAACAAGGTGACCGGTGAAAGAACAACAGTTTTAAATGAGTTGTGGGAGACTAATTATAACTTGCAAGAAATAATTTTTAGCAATAATTATACTTTGCAAGAAGAACTAGAAAAAAATAAAAATATTAATATTAAAAATATAAATTATGAAGAAGTAGAAAAACTGTATTGCTCACCATCTGTTAAAAGAGGAGTTTGGCAGGCTATATCAATTATTAACGAAATAAAAGATATTGTTGGGAAAATGCCTAATAAAATTTTTATTGAAGTAACTAGGGATGATGAAATAAAGGGAGATGGTGGAAGAAAATTATCTAGAAAAACAAACTTAGAAAAGTTGTATTTAAGTAAAGATTTTAAAAAATCATTATTGATAACAAAAGAAGAATTAGAAGAACTTATTAATGAACTTAATAAAAAAGAGAATTTAGAACTAAGAAGCGATAAATTGTATTTATATTTTATGCAATGTGGACGATGTGCGTATTCAGGAGAAAAAATCAATTTATTAGATATTACAGATGAAAGTAAATATGATATTGATCATATAATTCCACAAGCAATAACAAAAGATGATAGTTTAAATAATAAAGTTTTAGTAAAAAGAATTTATAATAATGAAAAAAGCGATACATATCCTATATATTCAAAATTTCCACAATGGGTAAATAAAATGAAACCACTTTGGGAACAATGGGTAAACGTAGGATTAATGTCTAAAATAAAATTTGATAGGTTAATCAGAGTGGATTCTTTAACAGATGAAGAAAGAAATACTTTTATAGCAAGGCAAATTGTTGAAACAAATCAATCTGCAAAAGCTGTTATTGAATTTATCAAAAATTTATACAAAGATCAAATAGATGTAGTTTACTCAAAAGCAAGTTTAGTATCTAAATTTAGAAACATTTATGAAATAGAAAAATGTAGAGAAATAAACGACTTGCACCATGCAAAAGATGCATACTTAAATATTGTTGTAGGAAATGTTGTAGATGAATATTTTACCAAAGATAAAAGAAATTTTGTAAAATTTTATAACAAAGAAGAAATACAAACAAGGAAAGATGAATTTGATGATGAAGACCCAAACAAAAGAAGGACAAGTATTGTAGCAAAAATTTTCCGTAATTATTTGCGTTCAAATTTATCAAAAGAAAGAGATATAATTTGGAAAGGATATAATGATATAAAAAAGGTAAAATTAATATGCGAAGGTAATGATTGCTCAACCAGTGTTTTTAGTTTTAAACAGTTAAATGGTTCTTTTTATGATGAAACAATATATAAAAGTAAGAAAAATGATGCAAAGACAAAAGCAAAGATAAGTATGAAAGGTGATTTATCAAATCCACTCAACAACATAGAGCGATATGGTGGTTATAATAGTGCTAAAACTGCTTATTTTGTGGTTATAGAAAGTGAGGATAAAAAACACAAATCTATAAAAACAATAGAGGCTGTTCCTATTTATATATATCAAAAGTTTAAAAATGACAAAAATTGTGATGAACAAATTTTGAATTGGTTAAAAGATGAATATAATTTGATAAATCCAAAATACAAAATGTACAATAAAAAACCATTAGTTTTAAACTTTAAATCAACAATTCAAATTGGGAAAGGCGAATATTTGTTAGGTGGCAAAACAGGAGATAGTCTTATAATTCATAATGCTAATCAATGGCACGCAAATGCCAAACAAGTAAAGTATGCAAAAATTATTAGTAAATATATTACTTTAACAAAAATTAAAAAAATGAAAATTGAGGAAAAAGATGATATGATAATTGTTTCTGATGCAGCAAAATCTGGCAATAAAAAATTAATATTAACAAGAAATGATAATAATGAATTTTATGATGATATAATTTGTCAATTAAACAAATGTATTTATAGAGAAACATTAATGTTTACTTGTGGAGAAAAATTAAAAGAAAGGAAAAATATTTTTAAAGATTTGTCAGTTGCGAAACAAACAGAAGTTTTATATGAATTATTAAAATTTTTATCAAGAGGACCAATAAGTGTAAATTTAGAATTGATAGGGGGCAAAAAAATAGAATTCAAGTATAGAATAAATAAAAATATAACAGAAAGCATTATAAAACTTATCACAAAATCAAAAACAGGTTTGATAAGAAAAACTATTAGTTTATAGGGTTATTTTATGGGATTTAGAACAATAATCATTAAAAATAGAAGTAAGTTAGATTTAAAAATGAATTATTTAGTTTGCAGGAGTAATGAAGAAACAAAAGTTTTTATTCCTGAAATATCAACATTGATTTTAGAATCAACTGCGATTTCTTTAACAACGGCATTAATAAGCGAACTTACGAAAAATAATGTAAAAATTATTTTTTGCGATGAAAAACATAATCCAGAGAGTGAAACTGTTAAAATTTATGGGAATTACAACACATATAAAAAAATAAAATTACAAATAAATTGGAGTGATGCAATTAAAGCAACTTTATGGCAAAATATTATTATTCAAAAAATTAAGAATCAAATGATATTTTTAAAAGAATTAGGACTTATTAAAGAAAGTCAAATGTTAAATGTTTATTTAAATGAAGTTGCTTTAAATGATATCACTAATCGTGAAGGACATTCAGCAAAAGTGTATTTTAATGCTTTGTTTGGATTGGATTTTTCTAGAAAAAATTCTCATATTATTAATTCAGCATTAAATTATGGATATGCAGTTATTTTATCTTGTTTTGCAAGAGAAATAGTTGCAAATGGATATTTAACTCAACTAGGCATTTGGCACAAAAATGAGTTCAATTATTTTAATTTAGCTAGTGATTTTATGGAGCCTTTTAGAATTTTAGTAGATAGAACCGTTTATTCTATAAATGATTTCACAAGTGAAAATTATAAAATTAAAGTTTTGGATATTTTAAATTTGACTTTAAAAATTGGTGGTAAAAAACAAACTTTGGAAAATGCTATCACAATTTATTGCCAAAGTTTGTTTGATGCGTTAAATAATAATGATATAAATTTGGTTAAACATTATGAGTTGTAGAGTTATGAGATTGATTTTATTTTTTGATTTGCCAATGCAAACGGCTAAGCAGTTAAATGAGTATAGAAATTTTAGAAATTTTCTTATAAAAAATGGATTTATTATGATGCAAAAATCTGTATATTCAAAATTGATATTAAACAATAATTCTTCAAATTTACTTAAAATACAAATAAAGAAAAATCTACCAATAGGAGGGTTGGTGCAATGTTTACAAATAACCGAAAAGCAATTTATAAGTATAGATTATTTTATAGGGAAACATCAATCGAAAATTTTAGATAATATGGATAGGATTGTTGAAATATGAAATTAGTTTGTGAAAATTTAGAGCAATGTGTTGATTTTAGTAAAAACAATGTATGGCAAATAATAGTTGAAAATGAACATCTTTTTTATCAACTATGCAAATCTTTTATAGAACAATGTGATGGATTAGATGGACCTTTTAATTTATATAAAAATTTAAGCACATTGAGTATAAAAGATTATTGTTTACCAATATATAATTTTTATGATTTAACTTTAAATAACAAAAAAATAGAAAATTTAATAAATAAAAAAATAATAAACATAATAAATACAAATGATTTCTTGTGTGAATTGAATGAAATTAATAAAAATATATTTAAAATTTTAGATAAAATGCAAGATTATTTG
>CARBWQ010000004.1 GCA_948949055.1 uncultured Eubacteriales bacterium
AAGGCAATCCTTTTGGTGGCGCTGGTGGTGGATTTGGCGACTTCTTTGGTGGTGGCAGTGGTGGTTTTAGTGACATTTTCTCTGACATCTTTTCTGCTTTCGGTGGTGGAAGAGGTGGCTCATCTCGTGTTCAATCCAAGGGTCAAGATATAAATATCGCTATTACATTAGAGTTTGAAGAAGCTTGTTTTGGTTGTGAGAAAAATATCACAATAAATAAAACTGATAAATGTTCTGCTTGTAATGGAACAGGTGCTAAAAATGGTAAAGAGTTTACAACTTGTAAAGAGTGTAATGGAACAGGACATGTAAGATTTCAACAAAATACCATTTTTGGGACAACAATCCGTGAGGCTGGATGTCCAAAGTGTAATGGAACAGGCAAGATTATAAAAGAAAAATGTTCAAGCTGTGGTGGAAGAGGAGATATTAGAAACTCAAAGACCGTCAAAGTTAAATTCCCTGCCGGAATAGATAATGGACAAACGCTTCGTATGAGAGGTGAGGGAAATGCACCTATGGGCAATGGTATTTATGGAGATTTGAATATAAAAGTTTCTGTAAAACCTCATAAACTTTTAGTTAGAAAGGAAAATGACTTGTATCTTGACCTTTATGTACCTTTTACTACCACTATATTAGGTGGAAAGGTTGATATTCCAACATTAAATGGAAAATATACTTTAAATATTCCAGAGCTTACAGCTAGTGGAACTTTAATGAAGATAAAAAATAAGGGCGTCAAGGTGTTAAATCGTGAAGCTTATGGCGATTTGCTTGTAACTGTTAAAGCAGAAGTGCCAAAGAGTCTTGATAAAGATACTAAGGCGAAACTTAATGAACTTGCGTCTAAACTTGGCGAGAATTCATATACAAAATACAGTAATTTTCTTAAAAATATGAAATAAATTTATTACTTTTCTTTAAAGAAAAGTAACCAAAAGAACACCCAAACGGGTGTTTTTTTTGATTTTATTATACCGATCAGCATATTTGAAGTTTTTTAATTAAGTTTAATATATAGTAATCTTAAAGGAGGTTGAAATATGGATATAATAAACTTAATTGCAAACGAATTCGAGATGTGTGATTTTGTTAAAGAGTGCAAAAAGCTTGACAAGATTAATAATGATGAATTTGTGAAAATTGCTAAGAAAAAGCTGACATACGATGAATTCAAACTTTATAAAGAACATTGTTCAGCTATATCTAGGTATTGGTTTGTTAGACAGCGAGAATTAATTAAATTTACGCTTAAATTTGTCAATTTAATGCAAAAATAGGAAACAATTTTGTTTCCTATTTTTAATTACCTGATAAGATTGAGATGAGTGCTTTCTCATAGGGCTGGATTTGGCTTGTTTGCAACTTTTGTTATTGAATCTAAATCGCATTGGCTGTGTGTGAAATATGGCTTTGCAGTGTTTAAATCATAAGTAGGTGTGGTTGTAGTGTTATTTTTAATTACAAGTTGTATAACATTTACATTTTCACAACCAAATTTACAATTTCGTATTATCACATTTTTTGAATAGTCTGAATGATAAGAACCAAATAGAATTGGTGCTATATTTGAGCTTGCATTTAATTCTCCGTAAACTTCACAATTTTCTATTGTTACTATGCTTGTTAGACTTAACCAAACATTAGATATTATGCTGATTGATTTTGCTTTTATATTGCCATAACTAATGCAGTTTGAGATACTTCCATAGTTAGTGCGACTAAAAACATTTAAATTAAACTTTTCGCCTTCCAAATTTGCATAGCTTATGCAGTTGTCAATTTTTCCATAATTTGACATACTAAAAAGCGATAAACTTTTATCTCCGTCATAAGCTGACAAAACTCTAATATTGCCAAAGCAGTTGCAGTTTCTAATAGCGCCACGGTTTTCATAGGTGAGAAGGCCAAGGCTTCTATTGTCATCTATTGTTATATTTCCACTGGCTGTAAAATCAATATATTCAAGAGTGCCATTATAAAGAACATTTATTACAGAACATCTTTGTGGTTCATTAATATAAAAAGTTCCACCGATATTTTCAAAATTTAAATTTGTGATAACGCCTGCAAACTCATTAAATATTGTGTTTTTATATTTTATTGTGTAATTTTGACCTTCTATGTTGATTAGAGGTCTAGCTCCTTTTTGATATAAATTAATACTATAATTTTGAGGAACTTCAATATCGTTCATTATTTTGTAATATTCATTGTCATTAAATCTTGTATCTACATTGTCTGATGTGCGAGCAATGTTGTAATTTTCAAAGCATTTAAATTGTTCAGGAGTATAAATCCTATATGGGTCAGAACTTGTTCCACTTCCAAAAGCTTTAATGTCTGTCTGGTTAGTTACTTTTGGGAATAGGTCAATATCGTGGTTAAAGTTGTAGATTGTATTGGCAGTTAACTTTCTTGTAAATTCCATATCTAAATACCAGCCATCAAACATATAAGGTTCTTGCACTGGATAGTCTGGTAATTCTCCGATTTTTTGGCCATATTGAGCCAATATGATTTCTATGTGGTCACTAAATCTTAAATTAATACTATAATTATGTACTTTCCATTCTGCTAAAAGATTTATAGGCTCACGGCTATTAACAATAAAGTTTTCTATATATAATTTGTTATTATAAGTCCAACCGACTAAGTCATAATGTTCTTTTTGGCAGGTGGGGAGTGTAATGCTTGTGCCATACTCAGCGTAAATTGGCTCCAATTCATTGCCACCATTAGAATCGAAGGTGATTAATACCAGATTTTCAAAAATAGGTTCAAATCTAAGCTCATAGTTTGTAAAGTCGACAGGATTAATAATATAGGGCTTATCATCAGAAAGTTTTATTTCATCATTTATTCCCCAGCCTTTAAAAACCATAAGTTCTTTTTCTGGTGTGATGTCGGGCAGATTTATCTCTTGTTGAGCGCGATAATAACTGAATATATAATCGCCAAAGATAATTTTATACAATCTTTCAGCTTCAACATAAACATTGATGTTTTTGTTTATAACTATTTTGTTTTCCATTATTTCGTCAGTTTTGTCTGGTGAAAGATATCCTGTTTCAATAATATAACCTTCAACCAAATTGTTAAGCTCAATTTCTGTACCTTCTTTATGTTTTTCTTGATAAATCACTTCTTCATTAAAATAAAGAGTTAAATTATATTCTTTCTTTTGACAGCCTAAAAAGGTGAAAAGTGCAAAAGAGAATATGCAAACCAAAAGAAGTGAAAGTATAGTATTTTTATATTTCATTTTTGTTCCTCCTTTATAATTATACCCCCCCCCATGAGAAGTCAAGTATTTTTTAATTATTTGTCAAAATTGATATTAAAGATAGTGTCGCAATTACTGCTGTATCACAGCGAAGAATTCTTTTTCCTAGACTGATGGAAGTTGATATTTTTTTTAATTGTTCTGCTTCTTCTGGTGAAAAACCACCTTCATTTCCAATAATTACAGCAATATTTTGTTTATTTTCTAATATTTTTGGATTAAATGGCTGTGTTTCGTTCTCATAGGCAAATATGACTATATCAAAGTTGGATAAACGTTCTGGAAGTTCTTGAAATTTTATTGGGTCTGTTACTTCAATAAGTTTTGAACGTTCACATTGTTTGCAGGCTGTCATAACTTGCGTATCAATGCGCACCCTTTTTATTTCTTTTATCATTGTATACTGACTGGTAAATGGTACTATTTTGTTTACGCCAAGCTCTATACTTTTGGCTAAAATGTTATCAAAGTAATCCTTCTTAGGTAGCATTTGAAAAAGGGTGATATTTCTTTTAGGCAGTGCAGGGCATGGCGAAAAACTTTCTATACTGCAAACGCAATCGGATTTGCCGATTTTGTCAATTATGCAATAATAGTCATTTTCATCATTTACACTGGCGATAAGTCTATCACCCTCATTCATACGCAACACCTTTTTAAGGTGGTTAAACTCGCTGTCTTCAATAATTATCTTGTCGTCATATTTTCTTCCGAAAAATCTTTTCATATATTCCTCACTACAATGAGTATAGCAGTAATAAAAGATTTTTCAAAATAAAGTAGTCAACATTTAATAACATTCGTAAGAAAAATTAGCGACATCTACACTTTGAGCAATTGCCAAATAAGCAACCAGCTAAAAAGCAACAAGCGTTTCTTGGAATACAGAAGTTGTTACAATTTCTATTATGGTTGCAGTCGTGTTTTTCCCTTTTTTCACAGTCGTAAGGTTTACGATCGTGTTCTTTCTCTTTTGAAAATTCTTCTCTTCTTTCATAGTTGTTGTTATTACCTATTTCTTGTGGGTAATATTCATAACGATCATCTTTTTGATAGTTCATTTCATCTTGAAAGAAGTTATCTTCAAAATTATCTCTTTTATCGAATTCTCTGTTCCAGTTGTTGCAACAGTCTGGTTGGTTCCAGCATGGTCTGTTGCAAGGTCTTTCACAAGGTCTGCAACATGGCATTTGTGGACAGAAATGTGGATTTGTCCAAGTGTTATTTTGGTTGCAGTTGTGTGGGCAACGACAACAGTCATGTCTAAAATTTGTATTAAAGTTCATATTATCCTCCGATTATTCTAAAATTACATTTGCTTCAATAATATATACTGATGAAAAATTGTTTTTTGGCAATTCTGGCCATTGTAGGCACTGTAATAGGTTCTGGATTTATAAGTGGAAAAGAAATCGTTGTATTTTTTGCAAGATTTGGAATTTTTTCTTTTCCTTGTATCTTTTTAGCATTCTTTTTGTTTTTCTTTCTTTTGAAAAAGCTATTAGGATTAGGAGATGGGGCATTACAAAAGTTAAAAACCTCAAAAGTTGCATTTGTTATAAATCTTTTGTTATGCCTATTTTTCTCCTCAGCTATGTTTGCTGGAATATCCAATCTTTTAGCTTTTGACAATTTGTTTTTGAGTTTGGTTATATTTTTTATAGTGCTGATGTTAGCCTTTTTGGTTTACAAATATGGCTTAGGAAGTCTAGATAAAATTAATTTAGTTTTGGTGCCATTCATGATAATAGTTTTTATCATCATGCTTGCTGTTAAGCTTGACATCAATGGCGATTTAAACTTAGATTGTAAGTTTGGTGGGTTGTCATTTCTTTACTGCATACTATATGTGATACTAAACACTGCAAATGGAGGTGTTTTAATAGCAAGTATTGGAAGCAAACTTACAAAAAAGCAAAAAACGCAAGTGTCCTTTTTATCGGCACTTACGCTTTCGATTATTTTGCTGATTGCAAACATTGTTTTGCTTTTAAACCCAACTTCATTTGATTATGCAATGCCACTTGTGTCGATTTATTCGATGTCAGGGCATATAATAATGACATTTGTAATTTTAATAGGCTGTTTAACGACACTTCTTACACTTGTTTATACATTGTCTTCTTCAATGCGAGGGCTGTGCAAAAATGAATTTATAATATTTTTTATAAGTGTAATTTTGCCATTAATATTAAGTCTACTTGGCTTTAATTTTATAGTCGAATATTTATATCCTCTTGCAAGTATTCTTGGAATTTATATCTTGTGTGATTTGTTATTTGCGAGAAATGGCAAATCAAGAAGATTGTTTATAAAATATCGTAAAAGCCGATAATTTACTAAAATATAAGTGATTTTTGATAAAAAACCTTAAAAATTAGTCAAAAAACTATTAATTATTGTTTTTTATATCTTTTTTCAAGTGGACTTACAAGGAAGTACATTCCACTTGCAAGTATGCAAAGAATCACAATACTTGCCATAACGATATCAAGTTTTAAGATTTGACTACCATAATTAATTAGATACCCAAGTCCGGCTTTACTTGAAAGATATTCGCCCATAATTGTACCAACCCAACTCATGCCAACATTTATTTTTAGCGCAGTAGCAAATTCAGGTAATGCGTTTGGAATGATCAATTTGAATAATATCTGATGTTTCTTTGCGTGCATTGATTTCATAAGCAATATTTTATCATTGTCACATGAAATGAAAGCGTTGAGCATTGAAATGGTTGTGATTATTACACAAATTAATATACACATTACTATTGTAGCACCAGTACCTGAACCTACCCAGAATATAATCATTGGGCCTAGTGCAATCTTTGGCAGTGAATTGAGTATGATTAGGTAGGGTTCAAGCACTCTTCTAAGTCGCTCGCTCCACCAAAGTAAGATTGCGATAATAAAGCCAATTGCTGTTGCTAAAATAAAACCGATTACAGTTTCATATAGTGATGTCCAAATGTGTAACCAAAGGTTTCCTGTTTGAAATAGGTCTACTATGGTTACGGCTATACGAGAAGGGCTTGAAAAGAAGAATGGGTCTATTACTTCGGTTTGAGCAAGAAGTTCCCAAATGCCTAAAAATGCGATAATTACTGCAAATTGTAAGAAAATTATTAAAATTTTGTTATTTCTAAGGCTTTTTAGGTATTGTCGTCTTGCTTTTGAGTAGTTGACGATTTTTTTCTTCATTAGACTAGATTTCTCCAAATCATTTCAAAGTAGTTGCCAAAATCTTTGTCCTCACGTTTGGAAAGTGGTGTGGGCTGAGGGAAAGATAGATTAATTTCTGTCTTTACAACAGCCGGTCTTTTTGTCAAGATTATTATTTTATCAGACATACTAAGAGCTTCTGAAATGTCATGAGTGACAAGTAAAGCTGTCTTTTTTTCTGACTTTATAATATCATAAACATCATCGCAGACTTTTAGTCTTGTTTGAAAGTCTAGTGCTGAGAATGGCTCATCAAGGAGTAACAGAGCTGGTTCTAGCACAAGCGTTCTTATTAAAGCGACTCTTTGACGCATGCCTCCACTTAACTGGCGAGGCTTTTTATTTTTGAAGCTGTAAAGATCATATTTTTTTAATAATTGTTCAGCCAGTTCTAGTCTTCTTTCATCTTTTTTCATCTTTTGTAATTCTAAACCCAGAATGATGTTTTGCCAAATAGTACGCCACTCAAAAAGGTGGTCGCGTTGAAACATATAGCCGATACGGCTATCATTCTTTTCAATAGGTTTTCCATTTAAAAGGATTTCACCACTTGAAGGAGTTAGCAGACCAGCAGTAAGAGAGAGTATAGTTGTTTTACCACAGCCACTAGGTCCAACAAGGGATGTAAAAGATTCTTCTTCGATATTAAAGCTAACTCCTGCTAAGGCGTTAACTTCATTTTCTTTTGTTTGATAGAAGTAGTTTACATTATTAAATTCGAGTAATTTTTTCATTTGTATGACCTCTACAATATCAGTTTAGCAATCGCGAGCTTAATTGTTACAAAATGAGCAAAAATTATTTTTATTTTTTTATTTTTATGAAATTTGTTTAAATTTTAAGTAATATATTAAATTTTATTATAAAAAAGAGTGAAATAATTATTTTTTTATTTTTAAAAATTTTTGTCAGTCAACGTTGAAGTTTGGCATTTGGTGGTTTTATAATATGGTCGTTAGCTAATAAATTGGGGGAAGGAGTGGAAGAACAAGACAAGATAAAAAAGGCACTTATGAAGAAAGCTCTTGGCTATAACGCTGATGAAGTTATTGAAGAATATGTCGTTGGCGAAGAAGGTGAGGTTAAGCTTTCTAAAAAGAAAGTTACAAAAAAACATTATAGCCCTGATATCTCAGCTGTAAAAGTGTTGCTAGAACGTTACTACAAAACCTATGAAGATGAAGTTTTGTCAATGTCAGATGAGGCTCTCCTTCTCGAAAAAGAACGACTTGAAAATCAGTTAAGGGGGGATAAAAATGGAGTTGAATGAGTGTAAGCATATTACTAAATGTGATTTTTTTGGTTGCAATAATTTAGCGAAATACAGCTTTTCTACAAAAGGTTTTTTAAGACGCAACTTATGTTTTTGTGATGAGTGTTTAAAAGGAATGTATGAGGCTATTGCTAAAATGCAAACACCAAAGGGATTAAAAAGCCCTTTCAAATTAAATAAAAGGTTGGTAAAGAAAAATGATGAGTGAAGAAGAAAAAATTGTTAAAGAAGTGGTTGATGATTTTAAAAATCGTGCAGAAATGAGAAAAAGTTTTGACCTTATTTGGCAGATTAATATGAACTTTCTGATGGGAAATCAATATTGCAATGTAGGTTATGGTGGAAACTTGGAAGAAGCAGACAGACAGTTCTTTTGGCAAGAAAGAGAGGTTTTTAACCATATTGCACCCATTTTTGATATAAGATTTGCTAAATTATCAAAAATTAAGCCTGATATTAACATAATTCCAGCAACTAATGATGAACGAGATAAACAAACAGCAAAAGTTTCAAAAAAGATTTATAACTCAGTCAGAAGCAAGCTTGACCTTGATAGTAAAATTAATCAAGCTATTAAATGGTCGGAAGTTTGTGGAACGGTTTTTTATAAGGTTGGTTGGAATTCTAATTCAGGAAAAGTTCTTGCAAAAGATGAAAAAGGCAACTTTATAAAAGGTGGAGAGGTTGAAATTTCTGTCGTTAGCCCTTTTGAAATTTATCCTGATTCATCTGTTTGTGAAAGTATCGAAGAATGTCAAAGTATTATTCATGCAAAAGCATATTCAACAGCTCAAATCAAAAATATGTATGGAATAAATGTTAAAGGTGAGAAAATTAATACTTATGCTCTTGATAATGTTAATTCTGGACTTGGTGGACTTGGATTTAATGGTACTGTCCCTAAAATGATTAAAAATATTAAAGAGGATAGTGCAGTGGTGATTGAAAGATATTGCAAACCTAATGCTAATTATCCAAATGGCAGGCTCACTATTGTTGCAGGAAATCATTTGGTTTATGATGGAGAATTACCATATAAATTTGATGATGACGAAAGAGCATTCCCTTTCATTAGACAGACAAGCATTGCTGAGCCAGGCAGTTTCTGGGGAACAAGTGTTATTGAAAGAATAATTCCTGTTCAAAGAGCGTATAACGCTGTCAAAAATAGAAAACATGAATTTATTAATAGATTATCTCTTGGTGTGTTAAGTGTCGAAGATGGTTCAGTTGATTTAGATAATCTTGAAGACGAAGGTTTGTGCCCAGGTAAAGTTTTAGTTTATAGACAAGGTGCTAATGAACCTAAATATTTAGATGGCGAAGTGTTACCAAATGGAATAGAAAAAGAAGAGCAAAATCTTTTGGAAGAATTCAAGTCTATTAGTGGCGTAAATGACCTTGTAAGTTCGGACACTTTATCATCTCAAATGAGTGGTGTTGCTATTGAACTTTTAATTTCACAAGATGAAACAAGACTTAATGCTTCTATTGAGAGTATTAACTTATCAAATAAACTTATAGCTAAAAAGATATTGCAGTTATATAAACAATTTGCAACAGTGCCAAGGCTTGCAAAGGTGATTGGAGAAAACGGTCAAATTGAAATCTTCTATTTTTCATCAGGTGATATTACTAGCGATGATATAGAAATTGAAAATCAGATTGATGGATTAAAGTCGTTGTCCCAAAGAAGGGAAATGATTTTGTCGCTACTTAACAATGGAGTATTAAATGATGAGAACAACCAACTTACAAATAAAATGAAATGTAAGATACTTGAAATGTTGGGTATGGGTAATTGGGAGAATGCCCAGGATATTAACGAACTTCATATCAAAAAAGCAAGCAATGAAAACTTGAAACTTTTAAAGAAAGAGGAATTGTCTGTCAGCGAGATAGATAATCATGAACTACATATAAACGAACATATTGCTTTTATGCTTGGCGAAGACTTTGAAAAAGCTAGCAAGAAAGATAGTAAAATTGAAGAGGAATTTTTAAAACATATTAAAAGTCATAAAAAATATAAAAACATGGAGGAATAATTATGGAAGAGAATAGAGAACAACCGATCATAATGCCAGCAACAGCTTTAAACCGAGCAGATGATGAAAGTGCTATGAGCGAGGTCGGCTCTCAGCAGGATTTAGGAAAATTTAAAAATGTGCAAGCACTTATGGACGCGTACAATAGCTTGCAAGTTGAATTTACTAAAAAATGCCAAAAACTAAGTCAGTTACAGAAAGATAAAACAGAGTGCATATCGCAAGAGGAGAATAAAGAATTTGTTGACAATAATGTTAATTTAAAAGAAAATAACGAAAAAGAGCAAAAAAACGAAGAAAATTTAGTAAAAAATGATGAAAACAGCTCAATGGGTCAAGAAAATCAACAAGCTCTTGACGAAGATGGTTTAGCTAAGTTCCTGGAAAGTAACTTTGATGCTAGTTGTTATGCTGACGAAATTAAAGAAAGATTTCAAAGCAAAATCCAAACAAATTCTAGCCCTTATCAGGTCGCATGGGCAGAAGTCTTGCTCAATCATATGAAAGAGGGGGATAAATTAAGCGATCCAATTATCAATCAATATGTTTTAACTGATGAAAATGTAAGAAATAGGATAGTTGAAGAGTATTTAATAGCTCTTGACAATTCTAAGCCACCACTTATCATTTCTTCAAAAAGTGGAGAAAGGCTATCAGAAATAGTTCCTGATAGCCCTAAATCTCTTGCTGATGCGAAGAGAATGGTTGATAAGATGTTTAGCTGAAAATTTTGGTAATTTTACATTATTTTTGATTAAAAACATATTAAAAGTGTTGTTTTTTAAAAAAATAACTAAGTTTATACAAAAATGGAGGGAAAAATGGTAACATTACAAACTGCTGAAAGTGCTTTAAAAAACGTGTATCTTGGCGTTGTTGCAAATCAACTTAACGTTAATGCAAACCCACTTTTAGCCAAAATTAAAAAATCAAGTAAAGATGTTTGGGGAAAAGAAGTTCGTAAACTTGCTCCATTCGGTATCAATGGTGGTATCGGTGCTGGAAGTGAAACAGATGCTCTTCCTATTTCATCTGGAAATGGCTATGTTCAATTTGTAGCCGACCTTAAAAACCTTTATGGTAAAATTGAAATTTCTGACAAAGCTGTAAGAGCGTCTGCAAATAATGTAGGGGCTTTTGTAAACCTTTTATCTGATGAGATGGAAGGACTTGTGAAAGCAAGTTCATTTAACTTGGGTAGAATGTTGTATGGTGATGGAAGTGGTAAACTTGCTGTGGTAACTTCTGTTGCAAGCAAAGTTGTTTCTTGTGACAAGGTAAATAATCTTATTGAAGGCATGCTTGTGGATGTATATTCTTCTGCTGGTAAGAAAAATGGTTCTCCTATAAAGATTGTTTATGTTGATAGAGTTAATAAAACATTTACTTACACTGCTGGTTCAGAAATAACAATCGCAAAAGATGACGTATTATATGTACAAGGTTCAAAAGACTTTGAAATTAGTGGACTTGGCAAGATATTTGATGACAGTGCTTCTACAATTTATGGCGTAAGCAAGAGCGAATATCCTTGGCTTAAACCATATCAATCTACTGCTGAAACTGAGATTTCCGATATTTTAATTCAACAAGCTATTGATTTCCTAGATATGAACACTGACAGCCAAATTAACTTTATAACTTGTTCAAGTGCTGTAAGAAGAGCTTATCAAGAATATCTTGGTGCTTATAGAAGAAATATTGATATTACAGAACTTGAAGGTGGATTTAAGACTATTACTCATAATGGAATACCAGTTGTTGCTGATAGATTTGTTGATGAAGATACAATGTATCTCTTAAATACTAATGACTTTACTTTACATGAACTTTGTGACTGGCAATGGCTTGAAGGTGAAGATGGAAGAATCTTGAAACAAAATCAAGGTTTCCCAACTTATAGTGCTACACTTGTGAAATATGCAGAACTTATTTGTGATAAGCCATGTGGACAGGCAAAAATTTCAGGTATTAAGTCAACTGTAACAAATCCATTTAAATCAAATGTAACTGTTAATTCAGCAGAGGCTTAAAGACAATTTAGTGAAATTAGGCAAAAAACGGTTTAAAAATCAGGTTTTTTGCCTTTTTTCTTTAAATTTTTTATATTTTTTATGAAATGAGGTTTATTATGAAAGAATTAATTGATATTGAAAATGATGTTTATTTTATAAGCAGGCGATTAAAAGAAATTGATAAAAGTTATGAAGTAAAATATAATTTAAATCAAAATGCTTATGAAGTACATTCGAATGAGCAGGAGAGAAATAGCTATTGTTTTAGAGTTCCTTATCCAGTTTTAGATGAGCGAACTATTAGTTATGCCTTAAAAACGAGGGCAGAAAATAGAGATAAACTTATTGAGGAAATTGAAAAAAATAATGAACTTCTTTATCAGAAAAATATTAAAAATCAAGTAAATTTAATAAAGGAGGCGTTATGTTAGTAAAAGATGTAATTTTGAAAGCTTGCGACTTTATCGAAAATGAAGAACTAGCACAGGCAATTATAAGTTCTAGTCAGCTTGACCAGGAAAATCAAAATGTTCTGGACAAGCTTGTCAAATGTTTCAACTTAGTGCGAAATGAAATTGTTTGTGAATATATGCCTATTGTAAAAATGGAAAAGGTTATAAGCTGTGAAAACAAAATTCTATTTAGCCAACTTAGTGGAAAAGTTGTGGATATAATTTCAGTTAAGGATAAGTTTGGCGAGAATGTTAAATTTAAATTATATGATGATTATATCATGGTTGAAGGTCAAGAGGTTTTTGTTTATTATAACACTTTGCCAGAAGAACTTAATATTGATGGTCAGTTTAATTCTACTATTTCAGAACGTGTGTATGCCTATGGCATTGTAAGAGAGTATTATTTTATTCAAACACTTTATGAGGATGCTAAGGTTTGGGATGAGAGATTTAAAAATAGCATTCAAACATTTGAACGCAAAAAAGGAGAAACGATTATACCTCGTAGGAGGTGGATTTAATGTTTTACAAAAAGATATTGTCTGTCAAAAAAAGCGAAGAAAAAGAATTTGAATTTGATATGTTTAAGAATAATCAAAATATGGAAGATGACCAAACTAAATTAAAAGTTGGTCAACCTAGAAAGGTTTTTAATTTTATTTCTGCTGACGGAACACTTAAATCAGGTTATGGATTTAAAAAGTTATCAATGCCTATAAGCGAAATTGATATTGATGATGAGGAAGAAATTCAAATCAGAGGGACTGAGGTTAAAAATATCTGGAAACTCAAATGGTATGACTTGAATACAGATAAAAATAATTATTACCTTTTTTATTTCAATAATGAAGGTTATGCCTGCTATGACAACCTTTTTAAAAAGAGGTTTTTAACACTTTTTGTTCCGACTGACTATACTGATGTCCCATATTCAACTTATTATAGAAAAAACTTGCAAGATGCCATACTTTTTTCTGGTAATGGTGGGAACTTAATGGTAGTGACTGGTGAAAATGTTTTCACTAGTGAAACTGCACCCAAGATTATCTCTTGTTGCAGTCATTATGGAAAACTTTTTGCAATCACTGCTACTGCAAGAGGTAGTCTTGTATATAATGAAGATAACAATGTTCTTGAATGGAATGATGATAAAACAAAGGATCTTGATTTTAGTGACCAAAGAGGAGATTTGAATAAGCTTATTTCATTTAACGACTACATTTACATATTCAGAGATTTTGGGATAACTCGTATATCTGAATATGGCAAAGATGAAATGTTTGAAATAAGCCATATTTATCAGTCAGACTGCTATATAAATCCTAATACCATTGCTGAAACTGGTGATAATATTTACTTTTTAGAGGGTAATAAAATTAAAGTCTTTAATGGCTCATCTATAAAGACGCTAGACCTTAATGGCCTTAGTATTTTGAATGGTTGTGATAATAGGTTTGCATGTGCAGAATGTTTTGAGGGCAGGTATTATTTAGCTTGTCGTGGACAATTTGATGATGGCAAGGTCATTGGATGCGAGGGAAATGCTGATGGCTATAAAAATAACCTTTTAATAGTTCTTGATACCTTAACTAATCATTTAGATATATCAAGAGGAGTTGATATAAACAAATTATTGGCTCTGACAAACAGATATAAATCAAAACTTGTTGCATGTTTTAATAACCAGCACAAAGGTAAAATTGGAGAACTTACTAGCAACGGGCAATTCTTTGGCGAAAAGATTAACGCCGTCTGGGAAAGTGGTCAGACCGACTTCGGATATAGTGGAAAACTTAAAAGAGTGAAGTCATTTAATATAAAAAGTGAAGGTGACTGCGTGATTACTTTTATTAGTGACCGTGGCGAAAAATCCTTTAATGTCAAAGGAAAACCTTATGTACAAAAGGTAAAAGCTAATGTAATAGGCAACCAGTTTATGGTAAAGATTGAAAGCAGTGAAAGCGAAAATGTTTATATAAGCAATTTTGTTTTAACGGTGAGTTGTGGCTAAGCATGAAAAACTACGAAATCATATTGAATTGATAAAGAAAAAGGAACTTCGAGTCGAGGAGTACCTTACAAATAAAATGCTTCAAAGAAGCAGGAGGAAATAAATATGGATTTCTGGTCTGAACTAGTAAAAACCGTGATTAGTAATGGTATTTTTGCAATGCTCTTTGTTTATCTTTTGTTTTATATTCTTAAAGATAGCCAAAAACGTGAAAACGCATATCGAAAGACGATTGATGAACTCGCACAGCACTTGGCTGCTATTGAAGATGTCAAAGAAGAAGTGGCTGAGCTTAAAGATTTTCTTGAAAGGAGATATGATGATGAAATTTAAATCTTATGGTTTTTGGACAGCACTTGCTGGCGCTTCAACTCTCTTTGTAGGCGCAGTTGGCAAATGCTTTGGCTTTTCTATTGAAAGTGGTTTGGTCGAAGATGTAATAATGGCTTTCGCAGGTATACTTGTTGTACTTGGAATAGTCTGCATGCCAATTGATAAAGAAAAAAATGAAGAGAAAAATAAAGAAGATATCAATGATGATATCAATGATGATATCAACGCCGAATTAAAAAACAATGAAGAAGGGCAGGAAAATGCTGGCAATCAAATATCAGAACAAAAACAAGATGACATTGCTAATAATCAAGAAGAGGTTGAGATAAAGCCAAATAATGAAGATGAATAATTACTAATCAAAAAGCACCCCTAGAAAAGGGGTGTTTTTTGATTGACTATTTAATTGAATTTTATGTGTCTGCATTGAATATCGCAGCAATTCCTGTATAGAACTTATAATTCTTTGTTGAATTGCCTTTCTCTTTGAGAACTTTGTAGGTTATTTCAAGATAGTCACAACCATCACTGCCTTCAAACATCTTAGGATTTAATCTTCCAGTAATGTAAGTAAGTGCAGGGTCTGCAATCTCATCGTCAGTTGGTTCTATTATTGAATAGTACTTTCTTACGTCAGTTGTACCTACAAGCACAATTGGATTATTTGAAACAACAGGTGATTGATAGTTGTTGTTGCCTACGTCGGTTTTTAATATACCATTTCCAATGTCAGGATTGAATACTCCAATAGGCAATACTCCTTCATCACCAGGCACATCAATTAGCAGGTCTTTAAGCTCAGGCTTGCTATCAACCGACATCATGACAACTCCATGATCGTCAGGCAAGTTGTACTGTGGATAATCGCTAGAACTTATGCCAAACTCATATGGGCCGTCATATACTCTTGTGCGCTGACTGTCAATTTGAATAAATCTATTTCTCTTATGGTTGTAATAGTTTAACTCTACAATAATATCAATATATTTCGACATATCATATACGCCTTCTTCTGTTCCGTCAAGGTCAGCGTCATATTTGAGTGCAATCCAAATGTCAGATATCGCTGTTTCTTTGCTTAACATAATCACAGCTGATTGATATTCAAGAGGCTGAATTGCAACTGGTGATTGTCCCTCTTGATATTTAGGGAAGTTTTTGTCGCTGTTAATCATAAACGTACTACCAGCATATTCTTTAATCTCTGACGCAAGGAATCTCTCATCAATATTTACATCACCACTAGATGAGTCCTCGCCGATTGTTACCTTTTCGCAAACTTTTTTTACTATTTTATCTACAACGTTTGAATAATCTCTGCCAAGGTCAACAGATTCTGCTGTTGTTTCATTAAATTCAAAACTAACTATTTTATCTTCATTGTAAACAGCTGTGACCTCTTTGTACTCTGTAAATGTATCATTTTTTATGTTTTCGTCAAGTCCGATAACATTTGTCTTTATCCAGTTTGAAATCTTATTAATTTGTCTTTCAATAAGTCCTACATAAGATCCAATCTTTTCAAATAGGGCAGTTATATCTGCAAGTGCGACCTCAGCACTACTCTTATCTTCGGTTGCTTGATAAGCACCGATTTGTACAGTGTATAGGTCATCTATTGAACTTGGATTTTGATTTATTTTAACATCGACTCTTTGAGGCTCTAAGTCAAGAGCGTAACTATATACGACATATTCAAGAGCCTTTACAAAGTCAGAGTATTTTTCAGTTTCATCTTGTTTGTCAGTGCCAAGGAAAGAAGGTAGATAAAATTTGTTTTGAAAGTCTGTTCCACCATATTTTTGGTTAATTTTATATTCAAAACCATCTTCACTAGGCTGATAATATACCATGTTGTTTTGATATACTGAATTATATTCAGGGTAAGTTTCATTTTTATAAATCAATAGGGCATTATAATTTGAATTAAAATTTGATAAATCTGGATTAAAGCTCCATTTCCAATGTGAACTTAAATCAGCTCCTACAACAATAAATGGATCGATTTTATCGCCGTTGTTAGTTTTTGTTACTAAGCCAATAGTATTAACTTGATAACGAATGCTGTCATAAAAATAATTTATATTTTTAATTATTGTTAAATAATTTTCATCAGTAATATCTTCGTCATTTATTTCGTCTAAGTCAAAGGTAGATTTTATTGTTGATTTACTTGGTATAGCATAAAAATCATATAAATAACTTAAAATAGAATAAGCATATTTACCATAATAATTATTTTCTTTTCCCTCTTCTGCGCCAGAGCCATGGTTATAGTCATAATTATTTGGCCTATATAGAACTTTTGTACCATACATATCAATGACTGCATTTTCGCCAACGCCGTCGCCTTCCTCAAAATCGTCAGGGTCGTTTCCCATACAGCCTACACAAAGAAGTGAAACGCAACAAATCATTATTATGGCGAGAATTCTCAAAATCTTATGTTTCATTGCTTTTCCTCCTTCTAATATTAATTATTTTTATATTACCGTCAGCCTCACTCTTATCACCACAAACAATTTAGAAATAGTTGGGGACACAGAGCGAGCAAGTTTGAAATATTATTATTCTAAATATATTTTACCCTTTTTATAACAAAAAATCAACTTAAATTAAACAAAAAACAGCATAATCGCTGTTTTTGTTTTTTTAAATAGTCATATCATCTTCATTTTCAAACAAATCAATCATGTTTGCATTTACATTTTCATTTGCGTCTACTTTATTTCCACTAAGCTTATAAGAATTTTTGTCAAATGTACGATAATTAGAAGTGTTTTCTAGATTTGAAATATAGCCGTTGTCATCAGAAGCATCTTTAATTCTAATAGAGATTTCTTCAATTCCATTTTCTGTGATTTCAACTACTTTATATTCTCTTGATTCATTTAAAGTGTTGTCTACTTTATATCCATTATCGACAATATATCTATTAATTACAGTGCCGTTGGTTTCAAATACTTTGTCGCAAATTGCATTTGTAAGTTCTGCTCTTTCATCTTGGATAGAAGGATCAAATCTAAAAGTGTAATCTCTAACAGTTGTAGCAGTTGAGTTGTTTATAGTTGAAACAATATTATCTTTATTTAAATCTTTTACATTAATTGTGTCATTTAATTTGATAGATGAAACGCCATAAGTATAGTCTGTATCAGAATTTGCATAAGTAGCTATAAATTTAATTTCACTGATTGTATCGCTAGTTCCAATATCCCAAGTTACTGAAACAAGATTTTCAGCTTTGAAAGTTCTGCTACCAAAAGCAGATTTTCCAGCACTTTCAAGGAAGTTGTCGTTTAAAGCGTCATAAACAACATTTGAGTATTTGCCTATAAGGTCTTGTATGCTTTCTATTTTATCTTCAACAACTGGTGGGTTAGGGTTGACTGGTGGGTTAGGGTCGATAGGTTTTTCTGCTTCAAAAGTTTCTTTTACATAATCCTTTGAGTATACAACTGTTTCATCTGTGAATGATGACATATCGATATTTGAGTTATTTTCTTTTGCGTCAAAGGTTGAAATTGGAGTGGTTTTTACGTTAACTTTGATTTCTTCGGCGTTGATTTTATTTTCAACGATATCATTGAGAGATACAGCGTTATCAAGTGTAACAGTTGCGCTTTCGATACCTCTTTGAGTTTCATCAATATCATAAACATAAACAATTTCAAATTCTTTAATACTTTCATCAGCTACATCAGCTTTGATAGCCCAGCTTTCAGCTCTCACTTCTTTGCCTTGTGCAACGTTAGGTCTAATAAAGTCTTTTACGAAGTTTGAAGCGACATCAGCATGGTCGGTAATGAAATCACTAAATTTGATATTTTCTACAATAACGATAGGAGGATTTGGCTCTGGATCAGGTGTAGGTGTTGGTGTTGGTGTGTTTTCAGGAACACAGCCAGCGAAACCGAACATACTGCCGATAGCAGATCCGAAAGCGACAAGAGCGAGAATAAATTTTTTACCTGGTGACATTGCATAAGGTTTAGATGTTTTGACTTGTCCGTCATTTTGTTTTTTCATAAGAAAAACCTCCTAAAATATATTTATGTTTATATTATATCATATAAAAAGGAATAAATCAATAGGGGAAGTGAAAAAAGTTTGAAAAAGTTGAAGGGATGGGAAGCTGGGTGGAATAGTGTGGGTTTTGTTTGGTGGTGGTGGGGGCTGTTGATGTTTTGAGTGGCGAAGTTTTGATGATGGCATTGCATGGGTTGTTTGGAAGAAGATGTGGTTGGTCGGAGAGTTCTGTTAATTCGGAGGCTGGCGTGGTTGGGGTGGTGTAGTTGGTTGGAGAGTTCTGTTAATTCGGAGGCTGGTTAGTTGGGGTGGTGTAGTTGGTTGGAGAGTTCTGTTAATTCGGAGGCTGGCGTGGCTGGGGTTTGAAGGGACGGTGATGTGGCTTGGGCTAGCCCCAAGCACTTTTGCGAGAGCAAAAGGGAGCCTGACGAGCTTGCGAGGGAGGGCTACATCACCGTCTATAACTAAACATCAACAAAATTAGTAGACAAAATGGTGCGAAAAATGTATTATTAAAATAATTATGGTTGAGAATGATAAGTCGAAAAGAAGGCTGATAAATTTTAGGTGGATATTCTTTCCTTTTCTAGCATTCTTGTTTGGGATAATAGTATCAAGAAGGTTATATAGTGGTGATATTGAAATAATAGTAATTACATCAATAGCCTTTCTATTGATATCTGCGATATTTATATTTGTTAAGCACTGGAAACCGTTAGTTGTTCTATTATGTTTATTTTTTATTGGAAACGGATATTTTTATGTAGGAATGACAACCTTTAATAATGTAAAGGTATATAATGATAAGGTATCTGTAATTGCAAGGGTGACCGACGATATCAGAGAGGTCA
>CARBWQ010000005.1 GCA_948949055.1 uncultured Eubacteriales bacterium
TTAAAAAACATAAAAAAAAGCATATTGAAAATTAATATGCTTTTTTTCTATACTTTTCTATTTTCTCAGCAAGTATAATTGCCCTTTTCTTAGCTTCACCAAGATAAGCTTCAACTGTAATGTTATATTTACTTTCTTTGATAGCAACTTTGTGAAGTTCAAGCATAACAACATTGTTATAGCCTGCCTTTCCAAGTTTTTCACAAACCTTTTCAAAATCAATTTTGCCATCAAAAGGAAGTTGGTGTAAATCTCTTGAATAATCCCAGCCGAACTCCCAGTCCATTAAATTATCATGCAAATGAACTGCCAGTAGTCGGTCGCCATATTTGCCAAGAATATCAAATTCTGGGAAATATAAATGATGATGTCCTGCATCATAACACAATCCAAAATATTCTGATTTCAAATTATCAAGCAGGAAGGTGAAATTCTCAAAGTTAGGTTTATCCAAATTCTCTAACGCAATCTTAACCTTACATTCTTCTGCATAATCCAAAATCTTTTTCATGCTATCAAGAGCTTCTGTTGAAGGTGGCAATGCTTTTTGAGCTGCATTTCCTGTCGTTCCATGAAGCACTGCAATAGGTATATTATATTTTGAGCAAAGTTGTATCTCTCTTTTTACACTTTCAATATAATCAAAATTTGATGTTCCCTTTGCCCACATATTATCAGCAAACCTTGTTGTAAGATGAACATAAGGGATTTTAAGGCCTTGCGATAGAGCTTCTTTAACATTTTCTTCGGCATTACCAGCCTTAAAAGCAACCATAACATTATCAAAGCCTGCCTTCTTTATATTTCTACATGTTTCACTAAATGTATCTCCACATTCACAATTAGTATTAATTCCAATTTCTAACATTTTTTCTCCTATTTAATAATTTCCTCTAAAAAACTATTTAGTTCTGGTATTTTATAGATTCTATGATAACCATCAAAATGGTTATATCCCTTTAAGTAGTTTGGTGTCGCATTGAAGTCTGCAATAAATCTTGAAAACTTCTCGGTATTTTTATCATCTTCATCAGAGTAAAAACAGTAAACATTTTTCAGCTTCTTTCCAAATTCAAAATCTTCCTCTTTTAGATAAGCCTGCTTTTTGACTTCAACTATATAATCTGTTCTAGTCATTGGGTACTCATAGACAGCACCCGGCGCAACTGCAATATAGTAGTTTGGAATAAAATTAAATTCACGACAAAATCTAATAAAATAAGGATTGCCAATAGAATGGCAGATGACAATTGAATTGCTATTTAGTAATCCATTATCTAAATATTGAGAAAGTATTTCTTTAAAGCTCTCATAACTGCTTTTTTCTCTAATAGGAAACTCTGGCAGAAATGTATCAATATCCTTTTGCGATAAGAAATCTTTGACATCACTGCCCCAAATATTAATTGTATCACCATTTAGCGAGTGCAAAACAAAGACATTTGGCTTATCTAATTTTTTAGCTGTTTCTAGTTTGAGAATATTTAAAAACTCTTCATTCATTGCTCCTGCGTGGAAACCTGGCACGCTCATAGTAGCTCCACCAGCCATTTTGATTAAGAACAATCCCGGTTCATAATCCCAAGGCTTATCACTTCTAAAAACCCCACCATGCAATCTGCCACACGCAGTAAAAGCCATAGAGATACAAACGCCACCTAAATTTCTTCTGTTAGATGAATGTTTTCTCATTCTAGTCATCGCAGGTAGATTATTGCTACCATCTATTGCGTACATAGCATTTTTAATAGGCACTTCTTTAACTGATATTTTTTCACCATTCAAAAATGCCCCATTTTCATCAGCGTAATATAATTCTCCAATCTTTGGCATATTAATCACACTCGCAACTGTCTTTCCTTGTTTACGGCAGGCAATTTGTATTCCCCAAAGTGGAAGATTATTGGCAAAATTGATTGTTCCATCAATAGGGTCAATTATAAAACAGTTATCAGTAACTTGTTTCTTATAATTTTCCTCTTCGCTTACAATTTCAAAACTAGGATAACGCTCCTGTATTCTTTCAATCAAATATCTCTCTATTTTTTTATCCAAACTAGTTACTAGGTCGCTTTCTCCTCCCTTTCTTTCTACCTCAAAGCCTTCCTCCAAAAACTTTTCAGCTGATTTAACAATATCAATTAAAAATTTAAGTTCGTCAGTCATTTTTATTTCCTCTTTCTTTTCATTTTTAAATTCATAAATTCCAAATATTTATCCCAATCTTTTCCAGAAAGATAATGTGTACCATCTCTCAAAAAAAATTGTATATTTCCTTTTATAAAATTATCTCTTATTTGGGGAAATCGTTTTTTGCAAACAAGTCCTTTGCTTCCATATAATTCCCATATCGGACTTGCTAAAACACAAGATAAATATTGTGAATTTGTTCCAGCCCAGACATCCTCGAATGCAGTACCAACCATAACATATCTTGGAGCAATACAAGCTAATAATAAATTTTGATCTATATTCAATGATTTTGCGTTATAAGTGGATATATTTTTAGAAAACCAATAAGGAAACTGATTATAAATTGAATTTAAATCTTCACTACCTTCTTCCACATATCTATTTAATGCAACGCCCAAGCAACCAGAGTTATGTGCTATGACATACTTAAATCTTTCATCATTTACGCCTACAACAAGAGCTGTTTTCCCTAGTCTGGAACAGCCTGCAACGGCAATGTTATCTAAATCCACGTATTCTTCATTTTCAAGATAATCTAAAATATAACTTGCCATCATCGACCATATACCAATCTTGCCGAAATCATTTTCATCATGATTATAAAACTTACATAGACCATTTAAAAAATCTTCGTCATCACTTGTTATATCTTTATAGCAAACTTTTGCTATACCAAAACCTTTATCTAAAATATTTTCGATTGGGCAGAATTTAGTCGGCAGACCCTGTCTAAAATCTAGGTAAACTATAAAAGGGACTTTGCTATCAAACTTTGGGTAAGCAATTTCAACATTTATAGTGTGTACTAAATCCTTATCACAAAATTTAAATTCAATAGTTTTATATTTTGCACTTCCTGCATAATAGTTATCATCATTATAGATTTCTTTACATTCGAATTTGAGCCTTTTAGGAATTTGTCCATAGATTTTACTTGCAAATTCTTTTTTAAGGTCCTTTCTTCGCCTTTCCCAAGTTTCAACATTAGAATAATTATCCAGCGTAATTAAATCATGTTCTCTAACAAGTTTATCTATAATTTTTTTCATACTTATATTTTATCACAACTTATCCTTTAAGCCAACTAAAAAACTATAATATTTCTTCTTTCTTTTCTTCCTCTATATTTCCTTCTTTCTTTTTTAATATATAATATCTAACTATTGCTACTAAAATAATTATAATTTCAAGCAAATCTAAAATTGCATTTGTGTAAGTTTTGCAATATAAGCCATAAACCAAAATTATAGCGTTGGGAATTAATAGAACATATCTCATCAACTGCAAATTTTTTATTAGGAAAGCTATTGTAAATAAAGTTGCTGTGATAATAGGTATTATATCAAACCAGTTTTTCCAGAAAGCTATTCCTATCCCTATGTAGAAACAAATAAAAATTGAAATAAAATAGTTTGTATACTTAAAATTATGCTTTTCACAAATATAGATGTATATACATCTTATTGATGAAACTATTATAATAATGCCTCCAACATATGAATTGACTAGTATAAATGAGGTGGCATAAAAAAGATTAGCTACCACTTGTAGCAATAAGAACATTGACTTTTTCTTTAAAAAATAACCGATGCAAACAAGAACTAATGCTATTCCACCAGATACTTGTGAAAGTATAAAGCTCATGAAACCTTACCTTGTAAAATAAATATTTTTAAGTTTAACATAAATTCACAAAAATTCATGTATTTTAATAAAAGCACTCATATCGCGAGTGCTTTAAATTATTCTTTATTTAACTGACTATAAACATGACAATCCTCTTTTCCAATAAGATTGCCTGTATTTTTAACTGATTTTTTTAAACTTACACAAGCTTTTGTAAATTGATTCTTATATTTCTTTTCTTGTAGCAAACTTTGTAATTCCTTAATAGATTCTTTATCTAGATATTTATTAAAAATCTTCTTTAAACTGCTTATATAAGTTATACTACAATAATTTTCAGCATCGTTAAGAAAATATGTACGCTCAGCAAATATATCATCTGCCATAACAAGACTATCAACTCTTCCTCTGCAAATTTTTAATTCATCACTATCTCTCAATTTAACTACTAAGATATTGCTATCAATTTTTATATTTTCCATAACTCACCTCTTTTAATTTTTTCAATCTTATTATATAAGCTCGCTTGAAACACCAGCGCAATAAACATTTTTAACATTTTTTTTAAAATCCAAATTAAAACATATGTTCTCAAAATCAAAATCTTTAATAAGTTAGTCAATTTTTTCAACATAATTAAATTTAAGCAAGTCGGATAACAGGAGCTCTCACCCTCAAAATCTTCGATTTTCAGGGAACCCAGCGAACCTCAGGTTCAACTCCTTGTTTATCCTTTTGTTTAGCTAATCTAGTTTATGTCACTTCATCTTAAACCTAAGTTTGGTGCGGATAACAGGAGCTCTCACCCTCAAAATCTTCGATTTTCAGGGAACCCAGCGAACCTCAGGTTCAACTCCTTGTTTATCCTTTTGTTTAGCTAATCTAGTTTATGTCACTTCATCTTAAACCTAAGTTTGGTGCGGATAACAGGAGTTGAACCTGCACCCTTTCGGACTGGAACCTAAATCCAGCGTGTCTGCCATTCCACCATATCCGCATATCAACTATAAATAAAAGAAAGTAGCAATTTTAAGTCATGGAAATTTTTGTTTTTGACTAAACTTTTGACTAAACTTTTTTCAAGAATTATAATACACCAATTACAAGCACAATTTAAATGTTTCCATTCTTAGAAAGCACATATTATAATTCCACTTAAACTAAACATCTTTTGTAAAATTAGTAACAATAAATTCCTTATTACTAAGCCTTCTTATTGTATAACATTTTCTTCTAATTTGCAAGAGTTTTTTTTATTTTTATTAATTTTTATATTTTTCCTTGAAATAACTTTTTATATATGTTATATTTATTTGGTATTTAATATAAACTGACTAATGAGGGAATTATGGAAAATTATATTAAGAAGATTAATGATAGACTTATTGAAAGTGGAAATACTCAGTATGCAAAAAGGGTTAAATTTATATTTCAGTTGACTGGTGGTTTAACTATTGCCATTGGACTTGCCGGATTTTTGGCTTCGTTTATAACTTTTCTTGTATTGTTTTTAAAATTTAAAACAGATGACGCATTTATAGCTTGGATAGTGGCTGTACCATTTTTAGTTCTTATTATTATAGGCTCTGTACTTGCTAGAATTGGTGACACTCTTCTCCCAAAAGACAAAACAAAATATGATGGATTTAAAGAAAGTTTTAAAGAACTTAACTTTAAAGAAAAATCAAGAGCAAAGAAAATAGACAACCAAAATTCTACTCAAATTTCATCTCAAACAGAAGAAGATAATATTGTCACACCAGAATAAATAAAGATTGAAAATTCAATCTTTTTTATTTTTAACTTAAAACCTTGACAAATACCACAAAAAAATTGATAATAAAAATATGAAAAAGTTGTTAACTATAATCGCTATACTTTTTATGTTTATTGCGCCGATTGGTTGCAATATCCTTTCTAACGCAGAAAGTTATCAGTTAAATATCGGTGAAGATGCAATCGTGATATCTTCTAAATGCGACTTATATGTTTCTTCCGATTTTTCAGAAAAAGTCAAAGATGTAGACGGAAATAATATTTATTTAAAACATGGAGATGTTGTAAATATTTTAGACCTTGTAGGCGACTTTGCTTTAATACAAACAGAAAAATTTAAAGATGAGGCATATGTATATAAATATTATCTTACTCAAAATGATTCCCAAATTGTCTATCCTGTTTTTAACGGACAGTTAAGGAAAAATGCAACGCTATATGATGTTGAATTAAATAGCACTGAAATTATACTACAAAAAAATACTCGCGTCTTTATTTATGAAGGTTTTAACAATAAAAAAGAATATACAGCAATACAAGTTATACTTAAAGACGGAACATTATATATGGGATATGTAAAAACAGAAAGTGTAAATCCCGATGGAGTAAGTGGACTTTTAATAGCTGGAATATCAATAATAGCAGCAGGTGTAACAATAATATTATCTCTTGTATTTATTAAAAAAACAAAAGATAAAAGAAAAAAATCCAAACCTAAAATAATAAGCGACCAAAAAATTTAATCTTAAATATATAAAATTTTTGTCAGTCAATGTTGAAAAATTCTCCTTTTGCCTTGTAAACTTAATGCAAAGGAGATTTTTTTATGAAACATAATTCTAATGAACTAGAAAGACTTAAAAGAGAGGTTTGGTATTTAAAAACAATATCTCTGCCAGCCTTAAACGACAAAATCAATATTTTATCAGGAGGAAGTGGTGCAACTTTTGATGATTTGTTAAATCAAATTAATGCTATTGAAGACAAGGTGAAAATCATAAACACATCAATTTCATCGCATAGCAACGACATCTCAGACCTTAATGATTGCATGTCATCACTAGCTCAAATCATTTCCACCCTTCAATCGAAAACTGAACTTTCAGAAAGCGAAATTTCTTCACTAAAAATTGCAAATGACAAACTTAACACTTGTGTTGATACACTAGAAAAAAACATGAGTGAAGCTCAAAAAGATATAACGAACTTAAAAGCTGTCACATCTCAGCTTAACACCACCTCAGACGCACATAGTCAAGCAATTACAAATCTTCAATCTAGCGTTGAAGAAACTCAAAACTGGCTTTCTGAAACAGACAAGCATATGGACACAATAGTAGATTCTTTTACCGGCATTATAGAAGATAGCAATTTTCACAATGCAGAGTTATATAAATTAAATAACAAAGTGACTGCCCTTGAAGAAACAGACCAAGCACACACAAATTCTATTGCAACTATCAATGAAAATATCTCAGAGCTTAACGATTGGAAAACACAAGCTGACCAAAATATGGATACGATTACTGACAGTTTTACAGGTATCATAACAAATATTAATTCTCACACCTCAGAGTTGTTCAAACTCAACAACAGCATCTCTACCATAAACCAAACACTTGAAACGCAAGACGATAACATATCTGCGTTGCAAACTTCATCTACTACCCATGACAATAAAATTAAATCAATAGAATCAGTAAATGCAACACAAAATACAAAGATAACCAATCTTGAAAAAAGTGACTCATCTCAAAACAGTAAAATAACAGCTCTTGAAAATGCAAACGCAACTCAGGATACGAAAATATCTAATATTGAAGGCGTAAACACAACCCAAAACACCAAGATTTCTACTTTGGAAACAAAGGTCACAAACCTAACCACAAATGACACAAAACAAAACACAAATATTACAAACGCACAAAACTCAATTAAAAGTTTACAAACAAAAGTTACTGCACTTGAAGATTGGAAAAGCGATGCCGAAAATAATATGGATACCATCACCGAAAGCTTTACAGGCATTGTGACTGATAGCAATTTCCATACTAGCGAAATATACAAGCTAAATACAAGCTTGTCTGACCTTGAAGATTTAGTTGCATCACATACTACAAAAATAACTAATGTAGAAAGTGTTAACAACACTCAAAATACCAAGATAACAAACATTGAAAAGGTAAACACAACTCAAAATACCAAAATTACAAATTTGGAAACGAGTGACACCTCACAAAACACTAAAATAGCAAACCTTGAAAAAAGCGATTCAACGCAAACGACTAATATTACTAATGCACAAAAAAATATTACAAGTCTGCAAACTTCTTTAACTGCCCTACAAAATACTGTCACCACACTCAATAACGATGTCACGGCACTTAAAAACAGCAGTGGACAAGGTGGAGGCATTACAACAGTTGTTCTTTATGATATGAGGAGTACTAATGCGAATGTCAATCGTGGTTTTACTACCGGAATGGTTGGCAACAAATATTTTAATGTTGATCTTACTCAGTATAAAGCACTTCATGTCTATGCCAGCCTCAATAACTTTGATTGTAGCACAATTTATAGCTTGACAGAAAGAAATAAACTAGATATGACGCTTATGGCAATAAATAGTACATATCTTATTCACCACTATTTAAAATGTCAAGTTGCAACTGCACTCAACAGGTTTACAGTCGCAGGTTATGCAATAATCACATTTAATAAGTCTTCAAACACATTCACCATAGAAAATGGCGCATCTAAAACGAATATGATAGTATATAGAGTTGAAGGAATAAAATACTAGGAGAAAAATCTTTCTCCTTTTTTTATTTTACAAACAACTATTACAAACAGCGCATTTTCTTTTTTTGGGAATTTAATTTTTGCAAAATTAATTTTATTTTAAAACAAAATATGTTACTATAATAAAAAGGTGAAATATGTTGGATTTTGAAAAAAGAATTAATTTAAATGTTCCTCTTGAAAAATTGTCGCAAATTGTATGTGAAAATTATAAATTAGGAAAGTTTTTAGATAATCAATTGATAGTGATTGGATATGAAGATTTTAACTATATTTTGACAACAGAAAAAGGTAAATTTGTTGTCAAGGTATTTTCCAACTTACGAAGTGACCAAGACGCTTTGGAGCTAACCATGCGTGGTGTCACTGCTTACAAAAATGGAATCTCAACTCCTAAAATATATGATGTAGATGGGAATTTTTTGTTTAAAACTAAAATTGAAGAAAATAATTATCGTCTTCTTGTAATGGACTATATTGACGGAACAGACTTTTATAGTACTGGAACTCTTCCAAGTGATGAGGAATTATCAATCATTGCCAAAGAACTAGCTAGACTCAATAAACTTGAATACCAACCTCCTTTCATATATGATCATTGGGCTATTGTCAATTTTGAAAATGAATACAAGAAATATATTGACATTGTTGAAAGTGAAGATAAAAAGTTAATAGAAAATGTATACAAAGATTTTCTTAATTGTGATTTATCTAAGCTGGATTATGGATTTGTACATGGCGACATTATTGTCACCAATGTAATAAAAGAAAATAAATCTGGCAAACTTTACTTTATAGATTTTTCAGTTTCTAACTACCTACCAAGAATTGTAGACCTAGCCGTTTCCATTTGCGACCTATGCTTAGAGCTAAGTAACATTGATTTAGCAAAAAGAAAGATTAACCTCTTTGTTAACTCCTATGAAAGCATATCTCCTCTTAGCAATTATGAAAAAGAATGTTTAAACGTCTTTCTAAGAGTACACCAAGCTATCACAATACTTGAAACAACAAAAGAAAAACTTTTAAATAACAACGATAGCGAAGAAAACGACGACTTTTTACGTAAAAGTAGGCTGGGGCTTAGAATACTTTTAAACGAGTTAAATTAAGGAGAGCAAAATGTTTACACAACAAGACAGACAAAATGTAATTGATAAAATATGCAACCATTTTTCCTCGCTCAAATCTGTAAAAGCTATTGCTCTTGTAGGTTCTATCGCACAAGGGAAATCTGACCAATATAGCGATGTTGATATCTCAATCGTTATTGAAGATAATGAAGTCGAAAATGTTTGGAAGGAGTCAGAAATATTTTTCCTCGAAACCTTTGATAGCTTCAAACATTTCATGACTACCTTTAATGAAAAAAGTTTCTTAATAGGATTATGTTTAAAAAATTCACTTGAAATAGATATTGGTTTCAATGACCAAGAAAATTTTGAAAAAAATAGTCAAAAATCATCTCATCTTAGAACAAGAATTATATATGCACGAGAAGATTTCGAGTTTGAACAAAAAATTATAGTACCGATAACAGATGTCACCAACCTACTTGAAGAGCGAGTAAATGATCTATGGTATGACTATTTAAATGTAATAATTGCACTTAAAAGAAATCAACTTTTTAGAGCTTTGAATGGAGTTGAAAGCATACGTAATCAAATTGTTGAAATATATGCAAAGTCAAAAGGGCTTGAACATAAGCATTTTAGACATGTTGATAAATTTGACGATTTGTTTAAAAATAAACTTGCATGCACATGCACTGAGTTATCTTATCAAGGACTTAAAAATGCTTTAATAAATTTGTTAAATTTATTTTGCGACCTATTAAGAGATTTCAATCTTGCTCAGGAAGCAGAAAATTACTTACAACACTTTAATGATTTAATGGTAAAAATTGATTTATAATAGAAGGAGAAAAAAATGATAGACTTAAATGAATTACAAAAGAAAATTTATGAAAACAAAGTAAAAAAAGGATTTAACTTAACTAATATTAGTCAGGAATTTTGTTATATATATGGAGAAGTTGGAGAAGCTTTTGATGCCTTTATAAAAAAGAAAGACAAAGAGGAACTTGGGCTCGAACTTGCAGATGTAGCCATTTATCTTTTAGGTTTAAGTGAAATACTTGACATCTCTCTTGAAGAAATGATTGAAAAGAAAGTGAAGATAAATGAAAATCGAGTTTATGTTAATGGCGTAAAAGTAACAAAAGAAGATAAAAAATAAAAAAGGTAATATAGGGAAATCGCCATGGGAAAAATATGTTTAAGCGATAACTTAATAAAAAAATTATTAAAAAATGTCTATTTTATAAATGGGACTGCCTACGCAGGAAAATCTACCATGGTTAGAATGCTTGCTGAAAAGCATAATGGAATAGCTTGTGGGGAAAATTACCATGATAAATTGGCATATCTTGCTGATAATGAAAACCAACCAAACTTAAAATATTTTGAAACAATGTCATCTTGGCAGGAATTTATTAATCGTTCGCCAGAAGAATATGACAGATGGTTTCAAGATGTTTCACAAGAAGTAGCCGAACTTGAAATAATTGAACTGATTAGGCTTAGCGAAAGTGGTAAAAAAATTTTTGTTGACACAAACATTTCTATTGAAACATTAAACAAAATTTCAGATTATAATCATGTTGCAATTATGGTAAGTCCACAATCAATGTCTGTTGAAAGGTTCTTTGATAGAGAAGACCCAGAAAAAAGATTTTTGCTTTCAAAGATTCAAGAAGCGAAAAATCCAGAGAAAACAATGAAAAACTTTAAAGCCTGCATAGCTAAGATCAATAGTAAAGAGCATTATGATGAATTTGTCAACAGTGGTTTCTTTGTATTTAAGCGCGATGACACAAAAACACTTAATGAAACCCTAGAAATACTTGAAAATCATTTTTCTTTATAAATTTAAGTTGATAAAGCGCAAAAAAACCTAAGCCATTATTCTGGTTTAGGTTTTTCTTTTTATAATTTTAATGGTCTAACTAAAAGTATTTTTTAACCTTCCATAATCATCTTATCTGCGATAAGTGCAATTAATTCACCATTTGTAGGTTTATCATTTGCACCATAAATTTGAAGGCCAAATAAACTGTTAATATTTTCAATTTTTCCCCTATTCCAAGCGACTTCTATTGCATGACGCATGCCACGCTCTACCTTTGATGAGCTTGTAGAAAACTTTTCTGCAATGGTTGGATAAAGTCTTTTTGTAATAGAAGCAATAATATCAGGATCAACCACAGCAAGTTTTACTGCCTCTCTCAAAAATTGATAACCTTTGATATGAGCTGGAATACCAATACTGATAAAAATATTTGCAATTTTTTCATCAAGAGCTTTGTCGCAATCAGCATTGAGAATAGGATTAGCAAGGTCTTTAAGACGCTCTTCAAGATTCTCAGGCGATACTGGCTTAACCATGAAATAACTTGCTCCCTCTTTCATTGCTTTTGAAATAAATCCAGCATGAGAAAGGTTTGAAACAAAGACAATCTTAGGCATTCTTGCACCAAGTTCTCTTTTAAGCATTTCCATAACTTTAAAACCATCAGCACCAGCAAGAAGCACTTCTGTCACTAAAAAATCAGGCTTTAAAGACACTACTTCACCAGCGATAACCATTCCATCACTGCCCCTTCCAACTATTTCAAATTCATCACTTTTAGCTTCAAAATATGCGCTGAGTTTTTCTATTTCTTCCTGTTCTGAATCTGCTAAATATACTTTTATTTTTTTCATTGAGTTTTCCATTTATATCTCCTTATACTGTTGCACTTTTTTTCTCTTGCAACCTTGATATATAAAAGATAACACATTAATTTTACAAAAAAAAGCATAACTCGCCTGAATTTTCGGCGAGTTATGTCTTTATTTGTCGATAATTGTAGAAAGCGTTTTTAACAGTCTTTTAAACTCTTTTTCCTATGAGTTGACGATTGCCATTCTTGTCAGTTCTATACATATAATAATGTTCATCAACATGGTTTTTACCATCTTCATCTTCCCATTCTGTCTTGTCTAATTGAGAGTAATAATAGATATATTGACCATCATAACCACACTCTCCTGAAATAATTTGATTTTCATTTTCAAGACTTATAATTGTTTCAATTGTTTGGTCGATGACGCTTATTCTCTTTATTGAATTAGAAGAAGAGGTATAAACATAATCATTTTCTACAAAGAGAATGTCTGAAAACTCTTCACTTTCCATCAAAGATTGTGACTTTGAAGTAAGTTCTTTATAAATCAAGGCGCCATCACTAGTCTTAAATATATAGCCATCTCCTGCACCTTTGATATTTGAAATAGTTGTAGCATTATAGAATTTATTTGATGAAGCAGGATTGAAATAATCTGCACCATTTTTGATATTTTTGTAGTAAACTTCTTGCACTGCTCTATAAGTATAAGAATAGAAAACCACATCTCCTACTCTTCCAAGGAAAGCTATTGTAGAATTTGTAACACCACTATCAAGATCTTCAACCTTTCCACTGGCAAAATCAACCGATTTAACTGCTGATGTTGATTGTGCCTGCTCTGAGTTTGTAGTATAGATAATATTACGTTCTGTTGAAGACTGATCAGCAATAGCATAAGAAGTAACATCTTTTGCAATAGTTTTTATCTTTCCTATTTTATTGCCGATTTTGAGTGCCTTAATTGTAAATGTGCTGTTATCACCCGGCTCAACGATAATGTAATAATAATTGTTATCACTGCCCTTTGCAGTTGTGATTGTACAACCATCGCCCTGTTTAAAAGCTGAGTTTTTAACAAGTTCTTTAAGACCATCACCATTGAATTTCATTCTGAAAAGTGAAACCTGAGTATAATCGTTTTGCATTTCATTTGTTTTGTGAGTGTTTGCAGAAGTGAAATAGATATATTCTCCAAGAGCAAACATATCTTGATGTTGATATCCTATAAGCTTTTTATCATTTACCTTTTCAATTTGTTTAGGACTTGAATTATTCTTCTCTTCGTCAGTAACTTTATCAGAGAAAGTGAAATCCTTTGTAAGGTTTATTCTTGAAAGATAACCAGTTGATTTAGCATCGTTATAGTCAAAATCACTATCACTTGAAGATGTATAACCATTGCCATAATATAAATAGTCACCAACAACCAAAACTTGTCCTTGATTATGTTGAAGTTCCTTAAAATTTGCATCTTTACCATTTATTTTAACATTAGAAACAGTTGCACAACCAGTCATCAAAAATGCAACACAAAATATTAACGCAAAAATTTTCAAAAATTTATTTTTCATTTAATTCGCCTTTTAATAATTTACTAAAAAATTTTACTATACTTTAATTTATTTGTCAAATGAATTGATACAAATGATTATTGCCATTTTTAGCAAATTAAACACAACTTGCTATTTAAATTTTATTTCAGTCAAATTATTTTCCACTATATCACAAGAGGTAAGATAATATGGAATATCATTCTTGATAAAACTAGTTGTAAGTCCTCTTTGACCATGAAGATGACCATATATAACTGCATCAACTTTATATTCTTCAATCAGCTGACTAAACTTACTATCATTTCGATATAAATCCACAGGTGGATAATGAATCATGCAAACGAGTTTATCGCCCTCTTGTTTGAGTTTATTTGCTTGGTCAAGAGTCATGCCCAGCCTTAATACCTCTCTGTCAAAAATCTTTTTATCCTCTGCCGAAAGTCCATCATAACGTTCTACTCCCTTCCAACCACGAGTACCACATACGACCACGCCATTAAATCTTATTGCATCATTTTGAATAGCATAAAAGTTTTCTGGCAAAATTGCTCTTAGAGAGGAAATCGATTTCCACCAATAATCATGATTTCCCTTTATGATAACCTTTTTCCCCGGCAAATCTTTCAATAACTGTAAATCTGCATCAACCTCTTCAAGTTTCATAGCCCATGACAAGTCACCTGCCATAAGCACCAAATCTTCCTGTCCGACAAGCGCTCTCCACTGGGCGAATATTTTATCAAGATAACCATCCCAAACGGGTCCAAAAATATCCATAGGCTTATCATTATTAACCGACAAATGGAGATCACTTATTGCAAAAATTTTCATTTATAGACCTTTTAAAACCTCTTGAACTTTTCTCATATCACATTTGCCAGCGAAATTAGCTTTAAAGTGTTTCATTACACTTGGCACGCTTCGGTCTTCAAGAGAGAGAATTTCTGCCTTAATCTCTTCATCGCTCATCTGCTTTGGAAGATATTTTTCTGCCAAACTAATTTGTGCAGTAATATTTTCTACCTCAGCTTGATTTCCAACTTTTTCATAGCCCTCTTTCTCATCAGCAAGCTCTTTAATAGTTTTTTGCAAAATGCTTGAAATATCAGCGTCTGCAATCTCTTCACCCTTTTCGCGTTTTCTAATCTCTTCAAGTTTGATCTTGTTTAGTAGCACAGAATAAAAGCTTCTACTAACTGCGTCTTTATCTCTCATTGCTTGAATATTTGCTTTTTTAATTTCTTCGTAAATCATATATACTCCTTTAAATTTAATAAGATTATTTTAATATATTTTTAAATAATTGTCTACCAAATTAAAGATTAATATTGACAAATTTAAGCGAATAACATATAATAAACCCATGAAAGATTTAAGAAAACGAAAATATAAAGTAAAAGATTTGTATGTTGCGAAAATCGAAAAGGTCACTGACATAAAGTATGAAAGCATTTGTGAATTCAGTTGGGGGCATTCCAATGTGTCAGGCTTGCGATTAATATGCTTTGATAAGAAAAACAATGATCGCAAAATTTTCACATCTCCAAGTTTATTCGACTCAAATATAGTAAGCAAAGTTTTAGAAACAGACGAAAGAGGCACGCTCTATGTAAGAAAAATGGGTCACCTTTTTGCAACTTGCAAATTTAAAAAATCATTTAACATGAAAAAACTGACTTATGAGCAAGTTTTAAAACTTGAAAATGTGATAAATGAAAACTATAACAAAAAGCAAAATAGCAACTCTTCAAGCACTCCTGACATTGAAGAACTTGATGACCTTAGCGAATATTATTAATACTTAAAAGCCTTAAAGGGCTTTTTTATTTTAAGAAATTAAAGATAACTCCTCTTTTTTGTTTATAAAAAGCTTAAAATTTCATATTATATGAATGAATTTAATATGATATTGATTTTAATTGACAATATTATAATAATAAGCTAAAATTATGTAGAAATGAGGCGAATAATGAAAGATATAGAAAAAAGAAAGTACTCTATCAAAAATTTATATTTCGTTAAACTAGCAGTTCTCGAAAAAAAACAACTAGAAAACATGCCAGTCTTTTATTTTAGCTATAAAATTCAAAATTTTACATTTATTGCTAATCGTGACAAAAGAGATGATTATTCTTATTATAAACGTTACTATTACACTGTCCCAAGTATTCACAAATCAAAAATTGTTGATAGTGTAAATGAATTTAATAAATCTGGCGATCTTCTTATTAAAGAATTAACTCCATTTACTGATTTAGTAAAAACAAAAAAACGAAAACTTAACTATAACAAAATACTTGAAATTGAAAAGAAAGTTACTAGACGAGCAAACTCACAATCTGATTTAAATGATCCAAAGGAAGATGATCAAGATTATGAAATAATTGATCTCGATTAAATGGTCAAAAAAAACAGGGCTTAATAAAGTCCTGTATTTTTAATTATTTTATTGCATTTCTGATTCATTACAGCCATCAACAACACTATTATCACTCTTCACTTCATCAATTGGCTCATTTTTAAGAAATTTTTCATAATTTTCATCGATTTCTTTGATAAGTTCTTCCTTAGTTTTTACCTTGCCAGCCTTCTTATCTTTTCTATATTGCCAAGAAAACTTGATATAGAATATAAAATTGTCTACCATATCATAAACTGGTGAAACCACCTTTACAAAGCCATCCCAAAGTGATTCATCTCTTTCATTTAACATTCTTGGTCTATATCTATCTCTTTCCATAACACTACTCCTTAATTGCAAATATTATAACATACAAAATACTAACTGTCAATACCAATTTTTTTTGAAAATTTACTTGACAATAGCTTTTTATTCATGTATAATGTGTGGAGTATATGGCAGCATAGCTCAGCTGGCTAGAGCGCACGATTCATACTCGTGAGGTCACTGGTTCGATCCCAGTTGCTGCTACCATAAGGATTGGAATTAGTCCAATCTTTTTTTTGTTATATTTGTTTAAGTTAAACAACCTATCGCTATTTAATATTTCAATTATTTTTTTATCTTTCTTTTTTGTTTGAACTTTACTATAAATATTGAAATCCCACATGCTGAGAGAGGAATTCCTACTGCAAAGAATAACCACCAACCTTTATTTATGATTGTAAGCGAAATTTCAATTTGATTTTCGCTTGTCAATTTATCGCCATCAACTATCCAAACATGATGATACTTGTTGTCTGTTCCATGATAAGATAGATTCCCATTGGTTTTAAGTCTTTGCGAGTAAGTAGCATAATTATATATAAATTGAGGTTGATAACTATCTTTTAGCTTACTCTCAAAAGACAAACCATCAGCTGAACTTAAATATCTATCCTTATAGACATTGCCAACGAGTTTCTCTTCGCCAGTGTTTATTTTTGCTGAAAATGGAAAAAGCCCATGACTTGACGATTTGGTAAAGAAGATATTCCCACCTCTTTTAGGCTTACTCTCCTCTTTGTCATTACTGCTTGAAGATGGATGATAATAATTCCATGCACCGGAAGAAGTAAATATCATTTCAAAACCTACATAATCACCCTTTTCATTATAGCAAACATCTGTAAGAATGACACCCTGATTGATTTTATATTCCTCAACTGGATTTTTTACATATAAAATTGCATAGCTGAACAAAAATTCATTTCTTATTTCATTAACCTCTTCAATAAGATTTCTTCTAAAAGTAATCTCTTCTTTAAGAGAAGATGCCATTTTATTTATACTTTTGCTATCTACTCCAAAACGAATTGATTGTGTCATTCCACCATTTGAGGACTGCTCTAAGGATAACATAATATAATTATCTCTTATTTGTGGAGAAGATGTCTTATTGCAACCACAAAAAAAAGATAAAGAGAATATCAATATGAAAGATAAAAACAACTTTTTCATATTATAAGATATTCTCTTTATTTATTTTAATGCTAAGTTATTTAATAGATGCTACAAATCTTCCATTATCTTCTTTAATAGTAAGTTTTGTATCACCCTTGCATTGAATTTCGACATTCTTTAATTCTTGAACAACAATATTGATTGCTGTGCCAGAATTATTTGTCGCATAGTTTGTACCAAAGTCAGTTGGATCTGATTGGCAACTTCTAACTATTGGTTGGCCTGTAACAGTTTCAACAAGAGTGTTAATTGTTCCACCAGAGATTTGATATACAATTCCACTGGAAATGAAATTACCTCGACTTGCCTCGGTTGTTATTCTACCATTATTATATAGATATTCAAGAGTACCATTTATATTTGTAATAGTAATGCCTGCAAAATACCCAGTCAAACTAACCACACTGCTTACTCTTGTAGCAAGAATTAAGTCACCATCATTTCCACACATTGATATACTTCCGATATTAGTAAGAGTTATACCAGCCATGTAATAAATATTATTATTTACAGCGACATTAATTTGCTTATGTCCTTTGTTGAAACAGTTTGTTATACTGCCACGTTGTCCGTTTTGATTTGCATTGAATAAGACAATTCCTGCATAACCAAAATTGAAGCTAAGTTGCTGTGGCATATTAAATGCAAATACACTTTGATTGTTGCAATTTTGTATAGTACCAAAGTTTACACCAGCAACGCCACCTACAAACACATTATTATCAATGCTTGTTACATTACCTGAAATTGATATATCAAAGTTTGTTATATTTACCTTATCTATTGTTCCATAGTTGAAAACGCAGATAGGTGCAAATATAGCACTTGTTGAATTTAACTTATTATAACTTATTTGATAATCAATATTAAGATTCTTTATATCGCCACCTGCTGAAATAGTGTGGAATAATGAAGAATAATAATCAAAGCTTAAATCGGTCTTACCAATTAAACTATTGCCATACTTTTCCATTTCGATTAGTTCTGATGAGAACACTTTTATATTAAAGCCATTTCCATTTATATGAGCATTAAGCACTCTGCTTTCATAATCAAGCCCAGAAAGGCTAGCGACATCAATTTCAAGGTTTGCATTCAAAGCAAAATATACATCGCTTGTATTTCTTAATGAAATATTTAAGAAATCGGTAGCATTTGCAATAATATATGGATTTTCTTCACTTCCATTTCCACCAGAGAATGGACTGCAATCAATAGGCCCACTTTCAAACACAACTTCTTCACTGAATATTGAAATATTTGAAGATTCTTCCTCAATTAGTCTTGCCTTCAATTTAAAACCATTATTGGAGATTATGCCTCTATTTTTTGGGCAGTAGTAATTATTGTCGACAAAGGCTGTTTCAATCCTGCCTGCAAAATTAACACTTACATAATAGTTATATTTATTTTCATTATCATTCGTCCAGTTCCATTCAAAACGTTTAAGCTGATCATTCCAGTTGATTTCAAGCCCATCTACTTCTGTAACAATTGGATTCAATATTTCCTCATCGCTAAATAACAATTTTTTAATATTTACTTCACTATTGCTTTGAGCATCTTGTGCTTGGAAGGTTATACTTACAATATTGTCTGGAATAACCAAAGTCTTGTTTTCAGACGAATTTTTGAAGG
>CARBWQ010000006.1 GCA_948949055.1 uncultured Eubacteriales bacterium
TGTTATTTTAGTTGGAATAATTGATGGTGACCAAAGTCTTTATCAGACAGATTATCGTTCAACCGAACGGACATTCCAACTTATCACTCAGGTGGCTGGTCGTGCAGGAAGAAGTGCAAATGAAGGAAAAGTTGTGCTTCAAACATATAGTCCAAAACATTATGTATATAAGTTTGCATCCAATTACGACTATAAAGGTTTTTATAGAAAGGAGATAAATATTAGGCAGACGGCACAATTTCCACCATTCACACGTATCCTAAGAATTCTTTTTAGTGATTTTGATGAAAATTATGTAAGAGAATTATTAAAAATATGTTATACTGATATAGAGAAGTTGAAATCTCAATTTAAAGATGAATTTATCTATCTTGATGCGATGAAATCACCAATAAAGAGAATTCAAGATAAATATCGTTATCAAATTATGATGCGATTAAAATTAGAGAAGGCACAAGAATTGGAGAATGAGGCTTTTAAAATCGTTGATAAAGCTTCAAAGAATTCAGTTTTCTTTGAAGTAAATCCTCAAAATCTATCTTAGCTGAATTTTAGTTGGAGGAAAAATGGCAATAAGAAAAGTTGTAAAAATAGGTGAAACAAGTTTAAGAAAAAAATCAAAGCCGGTAAAAGATTTTGATGAGGGGCTTTGGGAACTTCTTGATGATATGAAGGAAACAATGTATCATTGTGACGGAATGGGGCTTGCTGCTCCACAAGTTGGGGTTTTAAGAAGGGCTGTTGTAATTGATGTCAATAATGCTTATGTGGAACTCATCAATCCAGTAATTCTTACTAGCAAAGGCGAAGATACAGAGGAAGAAGGTTGTCTTTCTGTTGGCAAGTTTAGAGGAAGAGTTGTCAGACCAATGCAAGTTACAGTCAAAGCGCAGGATAGATTTGGTTTTGAATTTACACTCACTGGTGAAAAGTGGCTGGCAAGATGTATGTGTCACGAAATTGACCATCTTGATGGAATTTTATTTGTGGACAAAAGCTTAGACAAAGAAAAATATATCAAAAATGGTGGCAAAATTTAAGTTATTATAAATTATTAAAAATCTAAAAAAAATAAGAATTAGGAGTTGTATGAAAGTTTTATTTTTAGGGAGTTCTCATTTTTCAAAAGTAGTACTTGAAAAGATGATTGAGGGAGGACTTGAAATTTCTTGTGTGATTACTCAGCCAGACAAGCCTAGTGGAAGAGGACATAAGTTGACACCAACAGAGGTTAAAAGTTTTGCTCTTGAAAGGGGAATTGATTGTCAAACATTTGATAAAATAAGATTTCATATGGAAGAAGTCAAAAAGATAGATTTTGACATCTCTGTCGTTGCCTCTTTTGGGCAGATTTTACCAGATGAGTTTTTGGAGCATAGATTATCAATAAATGTTCATCCTTCACTACTTCCTAAATATAGAGGTGCATCTCCTATTCAGAGCGCGATTATAAATGGTGACGATATGACTGGTGTGACTATCATGAAAGTTGCAAGCGAAGTTGATGCAGGTGATATAATCAGTCAAAAATGTTATCCAATAAAGGGTGAGTATTATCTTGAACTTGAAGAGAAACTAGCCTCAATTGGTGGCGAAATGATAGTAGATGTTATTGAAAACTATAAAAAAGGGATAATCAATTTTACACCACAAAATCACGCCGAAGCAGTTAAGGTTGGAAAGTTTAAAAAGGAAGATGGACTACTTGATTTCTCTAAAAATGCAAGCGAAATTGTTAATCGCGTTAGGGCATTATCAGAGGAGGTTGGTACATATTTTTCAATAGAAGATTTTGCTATAAAAGTAGAAAAAGTTGAAGATGTGAGTGATAAATATCAAGTTCAAGAACAAGTTATTTTAAATGATAAAAAACATTTTGTTGTTGGTTGCAAGAATGGTGCAGTTGAGATATTGCAATGCAAGTCGCCTTCTGGAAAAAGTGTTAGTGGACGTGATTTCTTAAATGGTCACAATGAGTTCTTATCAAAGAGGGTAAATAATGCTTAGTGATTTAACTTATTTAGAAATGTGCGATTATGTCAAGAAGCTAGGTTTGCCGGCATTTAGAGGCGAACAAATTTTCAATGCCATTTATAGTGCAAAAAAGCTTGAAGAAATAACCAATCTTCCCAAATCGTTGAAAGATATTATTGAAAGTGACTATCCAAAATATAAAGTTGCAAATAAATTTGTCAGCAAAGATGGAACGCAAAAGTTTATTATTGAATTTTGGGACTCAAATATCGTAGAGTGCGTTTTAATGAAATATAAATATGGTTATACTCTTTGTGTTTCAACTCAGGTCGGTTGTCGAATGGGGTGCAAATTTTGTGCCTCAACTCTAAATGGGCTTGCAAGAAATCTGTCAAGTGGCGAAATTTTAGGTCAGGTCCTGTTAATAAATAAAGAACTTGGTGGGAGCGAAAAAAATAGGCAAATTACCAACTTAGTTCTTATGGGCAGTGGTGAACCACTTGACAATTTTGACAATGTCTGCAAATTTATTGATCTTGTATCTTCAAGCAAAGGGCTTAATATAAGTCAAAGAAATATTTCTCTTTCTACCTGTGGTCTTGTGGATAAAATAGACCTCCTCGCTCAAAAGGATTATAATATTTCGTTAACTATTTCTCTTCATGCAACTCTTGATGAGAAAAGGGCAGAGGTAATGCCGATAGCTAATCGTTATTCTATAAAAGAGATTGTTGATGCTTGCCGAAGATATTATGATAAGTCGCACAGAAGGGTCTACTTTGAATATACTTTAATTAAAGGTGTAAATGATAGTGTCGAAGATGTAAAACGATTAAGAAATCTTGTAAAAGGATTAAATGTTCATGTGAACATAATTCCACTTAATGAAGTTAAAGAGCGTAGCCTTAAAGGAACGACCCGTCTTGAAGCATATAAATTCGCTGATGCTCTCAAAGAGGTTGGCGTGTCGGCAACAGTGCGAAGGACAATGGGAGAAGATATTGAAGGTGCGTGTGGCCAGCTTCGCAATAAGATAATGAGAGAAAACAAAGTTAAAAATAATCATAATTAAGTTGTTGGGTTAAATTAATTTGGAGGATAAGTGCAAGGACTTGTAAGAAGTAAGAATGCCGATTTGTTTACAGTGGAATATGAGGATAAACTTTTCCAGCTTAAACCAAGTGGCAAGACAAAAGCAAAAGGTATATATGTTGGTGATAAAGTTGAGTTTAATGAAAATATCACCTCAGTTTTGTCACGCAAAAATTTACTTATAAGACCACCTGTTGCCAATATTGATAGAATTTTTATTGTTATAGCACCAGTGCCAAAACCTGACTTTGTTCTAGTAGATAAGATAATAATATATTGTGTGCTTAATGACATTGAGCCAATTATATTATTAAATAAAACAGATTTGTGTAAAGGAGATTTTGCACAGAAGTTGCAAGAAGATTATGGACACAGTTACAAAATAATTAAAGTAAGTGCAAAAAGTGGTGATGTTACTGCTCTTGAAAATGAAATTAAAGGGCTGTGCGTTCTTGCTGGACAAAGTGCAGTTGGAAAATCTTCTATCATAAACGCGATCTTTAAAGATAATGGCGAAATGGTTGGTTCTTTATCTAAAAAAATTGAAAGAGGTAAGCAGACTACAAGAGTGGTAAAATTGTTTAAAATAAATGGGGAGTATTTGGCTGACACGGCTGGTTTTTCTCTACTTGATCTTTCCTTTACAACCAATCTTGAAGAGCGAGAATTGTCTTCCTATTATCCAGACTTTTTAAAAGCAAGAGGTGAGTGTAAATATCGTTCTTGCATTCATGAAGGTGGAGAAGATTGTGGAGTTTTAAAAGCATTAGAAAGTGGAGAAATTTCACCTCGAAGATATGATAATTACTTAAAAATCTTACAAGAACTTCGTACAGCAAAAAAATATTAATTTTATTAAATTTCTAAATTTTTAGTAAAAAATTGATAAAAAATAGCTATTTTACATAAAATTCATTTAAATTAAGGAGAATAAAATGAAAAAACAGGTATATATTTCAGTTTCAACTGACCCTATAAAAGAATATCAAAAGGTTGTCGAATATGCAAAAAGTCTGCAAGGAATAGCCGATTTCATTCACTGCGATGTTAAAGATGGCAAATTTGTTTCAAGTAAAAACTTTGACGCTGGCCTTGTAAATAATATCAATCAAAATTGTTTGACAATGCTTGATGTACATTTAATGTGCAGTGAGCCTATGAAAATGATAGATGACTACCTTAAAGCTGGGGCAAATATAATCACAATTCATTACGAGGCATTCTCAGATAAAAATGATATTATGATTGCATTAAATAAGATAAAACAAGCCAAAGCATTAGCAGGAATAGCTATTAGACCTGAAACTGAGGTGAAAGATATTAAGATGTTTTTACATGACTTTGATATTGTGTTAGTTCTAGGTGTTGAGCCGGGGGCGAGTGGACAAAAATTCATTCCTTCAACTCTTGACAAAATTGTTTTACTAAATAGTCTTCGTGAGCAGAATGACTTTAAATATAAAATAGAAGTTGATGGGGGAGTTTGCTTAGAGAATGTGCAAGAGCTTGTTAACGCTGGTGGAGATATTCTAGTTAGTGGCAATTATGTATTTAAAGCCACAAATAGAAAACAGGCAATTGAAAGTTTAAAGGTATAAAATTAAACATCTATGTTTGAATTTCAAGACATAGATGTTTTTTGTTTCAATTTATTCAAATTTTTTTATAAAATAATAAATGCTTTGTTTTTTAAAAAAAAGCTTGACAATTCCCCCCCCCGAGTATAATTAAGATATAAGCCTATATAAAGGTGCTGTAAGGAGGAATTATGAAAGAAAATAAAAAAGATTATATGAAAATGATTTGGGATAATTTGGGAAATAGTGTACAGTACAAAGTTAGTGATTTAACTTTTCTAACAATTACTGATTTTGATGATGAATGGGAATTGGCTCGTAAGGAATATTTAGATGCTCTTGATAATATAAGTAAAAATGCTGAGGAAGAATTAAAGCGTGGCGCTACTATTAATGAAATCAATAATAAATTGAATGAACAAGAAGAAAAATATAACCTTAAATTGCATGATATTCGCAATAAAAAAATGAAAATATATAGGGAAAGTGGGCTAGAAAAAATTTATAACGATAAAATTCAAGGTTATAAAGATCAAATGTCCAACCTAATTAATAATGGTAAGAGTTTTGTGCTTAACAGTGATAATTATGGTAGTAGTGGAAGTTTAAGGAATATTGCGCCAGACTGTATATCAGTGGCAGTAAGAAATGGTTGTTTGATAGAAGAGTTGATTGGTGATGAAAGAGATGGACAATGGATAGAACCATATTGGTATGCAGGTATAAAAAGTATTTGCAAAAGAGAACCAGACAGTAATCATGTACTTTTAATTACAGACTTAGACAATACTACTGATGAATATAAAAAACTTATGTATAATATTATCAGCAAGCGCTCGGTTTCAGATGGATATGGTAAACTTCCAGACAACTGTGTTATTGTTGTGACAGACCACAATAAAGAAAAATTAAACGATGTAAATAAAGAAGAGGATATAGAAAGAGAATAAAAGTCAAAAAAAGAAGTGAAATCTCACTTCTTTTTTATTTATGGACGCAAGAATAACACGAAAGTAATGAGTGTTTTCTTATTAAAGTTTTATATTAAGTTGTTTTACTGCATTTTTTGTAAACTTGAAAGTATTTGTTTTAATCATCAAGTACATTTTTAAATAAATCGCAGTTGAAAAAATCGTATACAGTTATCCCTAACCCATCGCATATGAATTTAATTGTAACAATTCCAGGATTCTTACTCTTGCCATAAAATATACTTGTGATGGTGCTTGGGTCCATTCCAGATAATGTTCCTAGTTTATTTGGCGTGATACCCCTTTCATCACATAACTCCATTATTCTTTTTGCGATTGCCTCATTTGTTTTTAAATATTCCACGAATATATCCTTTATAATAGTTTATCAAGTTTAAATGAAATAAATAGGGGATATATCCTTGACTTTTGGTTTTATTTGTATTATAGTCATATTAATTGATATCATGGTCTTATTTTTGCTTCAAAAATTCTATAAGATGTTCTTTTTTAGCTTTTGGCAAGGCTTTTATAAGGCTCAAAAGTTCTTTGTCTACATCATATTCATTTGGTGAAGAATAAAAGAATTTTTCTATTGGAAAATTGCAAACTGTAAGCAAGTCAATAAGTTTATCAACTTTTAAAGGCATTCTTCCATTTTCTAGTTTACTTACATATTGTTGGCTTAAACCCATTCGCAAACTGACCTCTCTTGCAGAGAGATTGGCGAGGTTTCTTACGTAACCTATTCTATTTCTTATTTCCTTTTTATCCATAATTTCCCTCTTATCATTAGTATATTGTGTATTTTTGTTTTGCGTTATTACTATTTATGATAAAAAATATCTAAAAATAATCAAAGTGAATACCAATAAGTATAAAATTGTGTATAATATATATTATCAGTATTCAATATTAATTTTGTGAGGGTAATTATGAAAAGAAAAAAGGTTTGCAGTATTTGGGGACACAAAGAGGCTAACCCTGAAAAAAAAGAGGATATTGAAAAGTTATTAACTTATTTGGTTTTAAATAAAGATGTAGAGATATTTCTTTTTTTTGATTTTAATAAGTTTAGCTTTCTTTGTTATGATGTCATAAACAAAGTCAAACAAAAGTATCCCAATGTAAAAAGGGTGTTTATAAGTAGCGATCAGACTGTAAGCAGGATAGGATATAAGATTGAACATTTTATTTTTGATAATTACATATTTAAATTAGACAAAATCAATTATTCTTTTAAAGATTATGAAATAGTAATGAAAAGTGATTTTTTATTAATTCAGTTGGTTGAAAATGGGAAGTGGGATCGCAGACTTCAAAAATATACCTTTAAATTCAATAGAAAGTGCAAACTCATTTTTATTTGAGTTGAAAGCGACGAGAGTAAATTTTGAACTTTTGTTCAAAATTTGTGGTCATGAAATGACCAGCTTGGCGAAATAGCCAAGCACTCTCGTCACCCGATCCTACCAACCAAACCCGATCCTACCAACCAAACCCGATCCTACCAACCAAACCCGATCCTACCAACCAAACCCGATCCTTCCAACCAAATATAGTCTATCTTCCAGTCCCAGTTTCAAGTCATTATTATAAAATTTAAAACTTCTAAAAAATATTTATAAAAAGCTTGACTTTTTTCGGGGGGGGGTAAAATAGATAATGAAATTTTATCTCATCTGATAATGCTTGCATGGGGTTGCTTAATGGAGGGAGATAACAGAGTTAAAAGCAATGAGAGGAGGGAATATGTGGGAAATAAATAATAATGATAAACAAACTAAAAATGAACAAGACAAAGAACAGACAGATAAAGTTGAGAAAATTTATCTCAATCAAGGGCAATACCCTAATATAAGTCACTCTAAAACTGCAATAGGGGTGCTTTTGTTCTTTTTAGGAATTATTGGTTTGATTGTCGGACTTCTTTTATATCCATACAATACATATGAAAGAAAGACTTTTATCAAAGGTTGGGTTGGTGCTTTATTGTCACTAATAATTATTATCATTTTGGTATTAATAATTTCTAGCATTGTTTCTGCTGTAAGTCGTTAAATATAAAATCAGGTGGGAATAAATTCATGCTTTAAGTTTTTGTAAATAAAAAGTTTCAATTTGATTTTACATACAGCTTATAAAAACAAAATAAAATAAAAAATTATTCCAAAATACTTGGAATTTTTTTTTAAATGAGCTATACTCATTAGGTAAATTATAAAAAGGAGAAAATATGAAACAATTTGTTTATTTGTTCAAAGAAGCTGATGGAAAAAACAAAGCTCTCTTTGGTGGTAAGGGCGCAAACCTTGCTGAAATGACAAATCTTGGTATGCCTGTTCCACAAGGCTTTACCATTACAACTGAGGCTTGTACTCAGTACTACAAAGACGGCAGAATGATTAATGAGTCTATTATGTCGCAAATCGAAAACAAACTCTCTGAGCTTGAAAAAATGACAGGAAAGAATTTTGGTGATAAGAAGAATCCTCTTCTTGTTTCAGTTCGTTCAGGTGCTAGGGTTTCTATGCCTGGTATGATGGATACAATTCTTAACCTTGGTCTTAATGATGAAGTTGTTGAAGGCCTTGCTAAGCTTACAAACAACCCAAGATTCGCTTACGACTCTTATAGAAGATTTATCCAAATGTTCAGTGATGTTGTAATGCAACAAGAAAAATCAAAATATGAAAGAATCCTTGACAAAGTTAAAGAGGAAAAGGGCGCTCAGTTTGATAAAGACCTCACTGCTGACGATCTTAAAGAGATTGTTAATATGTTTAAAGACCTCTATAAAAAGTCACAAGGCGAAGATTTCCCACAAGAACCAAGAGTTCAACTTATCGAAGCTGTAAAAGCTGTATTCCGTTCTTGGGATAACGACAGAGCTAATGTTTATAGAAGAATGCATGACATTCCTTACGAATGGGGTACTGCTGTAAACGTTCAATCAATGGTATTTGGTAATATGGGTGAAACTTCTGGTACAGGTGTTGCATTCTCTCGTAACCCTGCAACTGGTGAAAACAAACTCTATGGTGAATACCTTATGAACGCACAAGGCGAAGACGTTGTTGCTGGTATCAGAACTCCACTCCCAATTTCTTCTCTTGAACAACAAAATCCAAAGGTTTATAAAGAATTTGCTGATATTGCAAAGAAACTTGAAAAACACAATAAAGATATGCAAGATATGGAGTTCACTATCGAAAATGGTAAACTTTATATGCTTCAAACTAGAAATGGTAAGAGAACTGCCAAAGCTGCTCTCAAAGTTGCTGTTGACCTCGTTAGCGAAGGTATGATTACAGAAAAAGAAGCTCTTATGATGCTTGATCCAAAACAACTTGATGCACTTCTTCACCCACAATTTGACGATAGTGCATTGAAGAAAGCTACTCCTATTGCAGAAGCTTTACCTGCTTCTCCTGGTGCTGCTTGTGGTAAAATTGCATTTACTGCTGAAAGAGCAAAAGAAATGGCTGCTACTGAAAAAGTAGTTCTTGTAAGACTTGAAACTTCACCAGAAGATATTGAAGGTATGGCTGTAAGCCAAGGTGTTCTTACTGCTCGTGGTGGTATGACTTCTCACGCTGCCGTTGTTGCTCGTGGTATGGGTACTGCCTGCGTTGCTGGTTGCTCTTCAATCAAATTTGCTCAGGACGAAAAATCTTTCACTCTTGGTGGAAAAGTTTACCATGAAGGAGACGATATCTCATTTGATGGTTCTACTGGTAAGGTTTATGATGGTATCATCGCTACTGAACCTGCTAAAATTTCAGGTGAATTCGCTACTATTATGGAATGGGCTGATAAATATCGCGCTATGCAAGTTCGTACAAACGCTGATAATCCAAAAGATGCTAAAAATGCGTTCAACTTTGGTGCTCAGGGTGTAGGTCTTTGTAGAACTGAACATATGTTCTTTGAAGCAGATAGAATTCCTGCTGTTCGTGAAATGATTGTTTCTACAACAGTTGAAGAGAGAAAGAAAGCTCTTGCTAAACTTCTCCCAATGCAAAGAAAAGACTTTATTGGTATTTACAAGGCTATGGAAGGACTTCCTGTAACTATCCGTTTCCTTGACCCACCACTTCATGAGTTCTTACCTCACGAAAATAGCGAAATTAGAGAACTTGCTGATGAAATGGGTATCACATTTGACAGACTTAAACAAACTGTTGCTGACCTCCATGAATTTAACCCAATGATGGGTCACCGTGGATTAAGACTTGCTGTAACTTATCCAGAAATTGCAGAAATGCAAACACAAGCTGTTATTGAAGCTGCTATCGATGTAAATAAAGAAATGGGCTTCAAGATTGTTCCTGAAATCATGATTCCTCTTACTTGTGATTCAAAAGAGTTCAAGTATGTTCGTGATATCGTTGCAAACAAGGCTGATGAAATTATTAAGGCTAATGGTGTTGAACTCACTTACAAGATCGGTACTATGATCGAAATTCCTCGTGCAGCTGTTACTGCTGACGAAGTTGCTAAATATGCTGAATTCTTCTCATTCGGTACAAACGATCTTACTCAAATGACTTACGGTTTCAGCCGTGACGATGCTGGTAAGTTCCTTGATGTTTACTATGCTAAGAAGATCTTCGAAAGCGATCCATTCGCTAGACTTGACCAAAATGGTGTTGGTAAACTTGTTAAAATGGCTGCTGAGCTTGGAAGAAAGGCTCGTCCAGATATCAAACTTGGTATCTGTGGTGAACATGGTGGAGATCCATCAAGTGTAGAATTCTGCCATAACAGTGGACTTACTTATGTTTCTTGTTCTCCATTCAGAGTCCCAATCGCAAGACTCGCTGCTGCACAAGCTAACATTAAAAATCCAAGAAGATAATTATTAAAAAAAGTAGGCAAATGCCTACTTTTTTGAGTTATATAAAATTTGTTTTATGTAAACCATGGCTGAAAAGTAGAAATTATGATTAGTTATGAACTTTTGGGAAAAAACAAAAAGTATAAAACTCGGATGATGAGTGTTATGTAGCAAGTCGATATTTTAAAAATGTTAGGTTTGATAAGCTTTTTAGCGTGCTTTCACTAGTTTAAGCAATGCGAAAACTTTGTTTTAATCAAATTTGGATTTGCCTCTTAACTATTGGGTTTCACTTGAAAATACTTTCATAATTATTAATCGACGTAACTTTTTAAATTCATTATGTCCTATATGAAGATTATTCTTGCGTAATTACTCTTTCAAATATTGTTGTCATTTTTGTTTCTCATTTAACAATTGTATACTTAATATATTTTAATTATACTCGGGAGAGGACAATATCTTTTTAAAAAATTTATCAACTTTTCTTTACTTTTTGATTTACTTATGTTAAAATGAAAGCGAATTAATATTAAAGAGGTGAATATTTATGATGATTGAACCATCTATTGACAAACTTTTAAATCAAACTAGTGGAAATAAATACATTCTTTGCAATGTAATTTCTAAAAGAGCAAAAGAAATAGAAAGCGTACGTAGATTAGAGCTTGCCGACCAAGACAAAAAGTCTATAAGTATTGCTTGCGAAGAAGTGGCGTCGGGTAAGGTGACAACTTCACGTTAATTTATCTTGTATTTAAAATTGACCATATCAATAATTATTTATGGTCTTTTTTAGTTGTAGGGGATTAAAAAAATATAAATAATCGATCTTATTTTTTATAAAATATTTTTAAATCAACTTTGCCAAATAACATCAAATATTTGAAAGGTAAAAAAGCATATCCTAGGATATGCTTTTATTATATATTAAAGTTCATTTTCATACTCTTCTCTCAATTTCTCTGCATTGATTGATCTAATCAAAGGATTCTCTTTGTTTAACTTTTCGTCTATTTTATTTAATTCATCGTAATGATTGATAACTCTGTTAGAAATTTTTTCGTTTAAATTTCTTGCCTGTTCTTGAATTTCAGTTAATTGCTGGGTGTATTCTTCTGTTGTTGAAAGTTTAGATATCTCATTATTTAATGAGTTAACACTTTTCATATCAGATAACAACATGTAATCATCATTTTCTATATGATAAGCTAAATATCCAGCTTTTCCTGATTTAGCAGCATGTTCTAAGTATTTAAAATTGTTTTCTTCTTGCGATTCAATTGATTTCATTTTCTCTAAATGCTTTTGTGCTATTGCGACTTCAAAAGAAGAAGTGATTGAGTTGTTTTCTTTGATTTGATCAAAAAGTTCATTCTTAGTTTTTAGGACTTTTTCAAACAAAGAACTATATAACTTGGCATATTTTTCAACTTCTTTATCTGAACGAATATTATTTATAATATCTGCAATTTGCTTGCCGTCTTTAACAACATCGCTTAGTTGATTGCTGTTCAATTTGTTTTTATTTAGGCTAAAATCAACAAGAGAAGTTAGATGTGCTCTAATAGGTTCTAAATAGCAGGCGAGAGCATCCCCATCCCAGCTAAACCCTGTATCAGTGCTATGTCGATTGATAATTCTTTCTATTTTTCTAATAAGTGATTTTTTATTCATTTTTTGTACCTCTTTTATTATTATAACATTTTTGCCAGCTTAAAGTCAATAGGTATAGATGTTGTTCTAAATATGCTTATGTAACGATTATGCACTTTGTAATAAGTGAGTAGTAGAGATGGAAATTAATAACGCTTGTATAATATATTATCAATTAAAAATTATATCTTGTGTGAGTAGTATTAAAAAAAAACATATCAATCTGATATGTTTTCTTTATTTGAGTTTTCTAAAACAACGTTTTCAGAATTTGCAGTATTTTCTTCAATATACTTTTCATCAGTTTTATTTTCTTTATTAGTGTTATTCTGTTTTTTCTCTTCTATTTTCCAGTGGATAAATCCATATAAGTCGTTTATAAAGAAAATACAGAATGAAATTGCCGAAGGCAGGAATTGAAGGCCTGAATTTACAACCAACATACTCCAAAGTACAATTAAAACAATATCATTTGCCATAAATCCTAACGCATAATAACTGCATCGTCTTAGCATAAGGTAGGATGCGACTACTGATGTTTTTAAAGATATTGTGCTGATTATTAGTTCACTTGTATTGAGTGCTTTAAGTAAAAAGTAAAAGGCGACTGTGGTGATAATTGAACCTATTAAAAGATAAAGATATTCTAGTCCGTGGATTTTGTTGATTTTTATAGTACTTGAATTTTCGTTGTTTCTATTTTTAAACCATGAAACTATTGAAGCGACATCTATGGGAATCATAAGACCTAGATAAATTATCGCCTCTCCATAATAATGTTGCATAATAGAAATTATGGAATAAATTACAGAATAAATGATACAAATAATTGGTGCAGAAACAAGTCCTTTTGCAACTGCTAATACAGATATTACTCCTATCATTGAAGCAATATAAGATAACCAAAGCCTGTCTTTTGTAAATGCAAAACAGAGGCTTAACCCAATCAAGCTTAACAGTAATAATGTTATTTCAAACCAATTCCAATCTTTAAAAAGTTTTTTCATAAAAGTACCTACTAAATTAAATTTTCTGACTTTAAAGCATCAAGAAGAAATTTGCCGTCTGGGATAATTATTTGTTTGTATTTAGGTTTTGAAAATTCATCTATAAATATGGTAAAGTTATCCTTTACCTGCGAAATAAATTCTTCGGTGTTGCCTCTATTTCTCAGCCTTTCTTCAATATATTCCCAGCCAGAAAGGTTTGGGCGTGCAACATAGTACTCTATGTTATGGCTATCAAAATATTCAAATATTTGTTCATTTTTAAGCCTGGGGTGACTAAGTTGAATCAACACTATATCATAGTTGTCTTTTTGCTTTAATATCTCATCAATATAGTTTTGTGGCCAAGCAGGGTTGAGAACTCTATTTTTGTTTCCTTTTCGTTCTTCTTCGGTCATTCCTGCCACGCCATTTTCAAGCCATTTGTAATAGGTAGATTCAAGGTCAAGCACATTTTTATAATTTTTTCCTATATAAGATTTCCCTACGCCAGCAAAAGCTGCAATAATTTTCCCCATAAAAACTCCTCATAAAATTTTATATCTAATACTTTATATACTTGTCAAGCATGTTATATTTAGTTTTTGTCAAATGAGATATATTATGTTTTTAAATTTAAATATCTTCTCTTTCTATTTCAAAGATAAATTGTTTATCCTCTTTTTCCATTATCTAGCACAAAGGAAATTACATCTTGATAACTTCCTCCAACGAAATCTGACATGTCCAAAGCTTCACGCATTATTTGTTCTTTATCTAACATTTTGTCTCCAAAATCCTTATAATAAATATACATTAAATATATCATACCTATATTTTCATGTCAAGTTTGGATATTACTTTTTTATTAAAAGAGATTTAATTGGATATTTTTTCTAGAACAAAGTTTTTTGAAATTATGTAGCCATTTTGGTTGGTTAATTTAAAGTGTAGTTGTTTTCCATTTAAATCATCAACTTTTAATTCTGTTGAGAAATTCCCAACAATGTTATATTTTGTTTTAATCAATTTATCATCTAAAAACCATTCAATTTTGTCGGTAAAGTTTGAATTTATTGTAATTTTGCCTTGATAATTATCAACTTTTATTGATATGATTTTAGGAGCACCTATTAAATTATCGTTTTTAGTTATTTGAAATAAATCCTTTATATCTGAATATGTAAGTTTGTTCCACATTATATTTTTATATGGGTCAATTATAAGAGGAGTACATTTTGAGTTAATTTTTATATTCTTCCCACCGAACTGGTTTAAATCAACTATCATTTTCCATCTATAAACCTTATTCAACTCTTCATATTCAATTAGTGACTTATTTAAATGATTTGCAAATTCCATTTCTGAACATTTATTTATGTGTAGAAAATGTGCTTTTGCTTGGTTGCCATATCCGAGTCTAATAGAATTCCTAAAATGTTTAACTCCATGACATTTTGTGCATATCCCAATAATATCTTTTAAAGTTTGAGTTTGATTTGTTTTATTAAATTCCCATATTTCATGGGCATCGAGTTCATCAGTTTCATAACCACAAATTTGACATTTTTTGTTGGCTTTTTTATAGCAGTGTTCGCGTAATGTATCCCAATCTTTCTTAGGTAATGTTCTGCTTAAATCATTATTCCAAGCACCTTTTGGAAGCATATCTATTGTTAATTTTAATTCGCTCATATTGCCTCCTAAATTTCAGGATATAGTTCACCAGCTAAATATTTTTTCATATATTCAGTTGGTCCAATTTTTTTGATTAATTCTTCTTTATTGTAAGGGTCAATTGCTTTAATATTTCCTTTCATTTCTGGGAATGGATCGCCATAGCAAATTATTGCACTCGGCTTTATTTTTTCCATCATCAATTGATAACCTTGCATGAAGCCTTTTTTGTTGTGTTCTCTTGTATATGTCGAAACTGCGACAACTGAACCTTCTTCCACTCCGTCAAAACAGCATTCAAAACAAGCATAAGAACCCCAAGAAATTGTTGGAATTACAAGCATACCTTGTTTTTGCCAAAAAGCACCACACCATCTATTTTTAAATACGCTATCAATTTGCCTTGCAAGAGGCATATTTTTATACGTACTAAATTCGGGTGTGAGTAGGGCGTAGTATTGATCCAACTTTTCCAGTGCTATTTCAGGTTTTTCGTAGACACTTTCGAATTTCCAGTCGTAAGTAAAAAAATGTATGGTTTTGTTCTTGTTTTCTACATCATCATTTTTTGTTTTTAGCCAACTTAAAAGCTCAATTTTATCTAAATCAATATTTTGTTTTTTGATAAGTGGAATTCCATATTTGCCACTTCTTTCAAATTCATTTCTTACCAGTCTTTGTTTATGTTTTCGCTTTTCTTCTTCGTAATCATTTTCGTTATCAGAAAAAGAAAAAAGCGAACTAAATTGTTCACTCATTTTCATATTATCTCCTTTTTTAATTTTTTTACATATACTTAGGGTCGTCAACATTGTCCCAAATATCTCTAACAAATGCATTGCCAATTTTGGCATATTTAATAAAGTCTTCCTTAGAGGCAAATATCCCAATAGTATCTTTATCAAACTCAAAAAAATCAATTACAAGTTCATTTTTTTCGTTGTCTATAAGAAATAAGCCGTATCCTATATTTTTATAATGAAATTCCATTTCGCTATAAAAGTATAATCCGTCCAAGAAATCACTTAAACTAGGTCTGAGAGGTTTGCCTTCTTTATATAGTTTTTTTGCTTTATTGAAAGAAACTAAATTTCGATAAATTACTTTATCAGGATTTTCAGTACACATATAATCATTGAACCAACCACAATAAGGGCAAGGGTGTAGGTTGGAATTTTTATTTGTGTATGTATTTTGACAGAGATTGCAGTTTATTTGAATGTTTTTATCATTACTTCTATTCATTTTTTTCTCCAAATTAAGCAAATTTTACATATACTTAGGGTCGTCAACTTTGTCCCAAATATCTCTAACATATTCATTACCAATTTTGGCATTATTAATAAAGTCTTCTTTATTAGCAAAATAAGTAATGCTATCTGGCGACCAACCGAATTCAATTTCTTCTTCGCTGTTTTCTGTACTAGTCAAAATACAATTTAAACCATTATACCAAAATTCCATTTCTCCATAAAACATGAATCCATCCAAGAAGTCGGATAAATCAGGTTTTAAAATTTTGCCTTCTTTATATAGTTTTTTTGCTTTATTGAAAGATAGTAAATTAGGAAAAATTACTCTATCTTCATTTTCTTCCCCAAAGCTATTGATGTACCAGCCACAATTTAAGCAGTCGCCTTGCCCATCTTGTTCGACCATGGTAATTTTTTCACAAATAGGGCATTTTTTTTCGTAAATTTTTTTATTTATATTTCTATTCATTTTTTCTCCTTTATTAACAATTTTCTAAATAGTTTGGTGGCTGTGGTTTTTGTCTGGGTTTTTTCTTTGAAAAGTCCCAGCTATGGTCGTGAGGGAAATAGTGGTTGTTGTTTGGGTCTTTATGATCCCAATCTCTGTCCCAGATAGCTATTCCGTCTGGACCAAACCATCGTTGTTGCAATAAATCGCCAGTTTCTTCATCGTAATAATCAATTCTCGAATTTGGAGGTTGATTATTGACTTTTTTAATATTTCGACCATATGGACCATATTCATTTGTAATTCCACCACTTGGTGCGCACATTCCCATTATTCCACCTCACTGTGAGGGGAAATATTTTCGTTGTTCATTTTTTCCTCCTTTTATTTTGATTTTGTCAAACAAAAGGAGCCTTTGAAATATTTAAAAAAGTATTTATTCTAAGGTTATTCATTTTTGTTTTCATTGCAAGTTATCCTAGAAATAGGGCAAGCAACTATTTTCAATTTTTATTTTATCATAAAAATTTCCTATTTGAAAGGGAGTCTGACAAATTTTTGATTTATTTTAAAAATTGATTATAAAATACATTGATGAAAATAAAATTTTTAATTATAAAAAAGAAGGTAATTGTTATACCATTGTTTTGTTTATGATTATTGGTGTTGAAAGTTCTATCTATATTACGCTCCATGCTTTGGTTATGCCAATATGAACATGTGTTTATTTATTGATGCAGGTGTGGAGGCTGATGTCAAGAAAGGGTAGTATAGTTAAAAAAAGAAAGCAGAGTTTAAGCTCTGCTTTTTAAGAATTATAATCATAAGGTATTTTGTTTTTCCTTTCTCCAAGCAAGTTCATAATATACCCATTTTCAACTTTGCACCACCAATGAGGATCGTGTTTGGGAAGGTCCTGTAAAATTGATTCGTCTGAAAGGCCATTGTCCTTAACCAATTCTAAATCTGAAACATTAATTTCAATTTCAGCGTAATCTCTTCCATCTGGATTTGAAAAAACCACTTCAAATTCATTATTTCTTATTTCTGATAAAATTATTGTGCCAATAGCGCCTTTAAAGACACCTTCTTTTTCATATTTTTCTTTGCTTACTGTAACTCTTACTTGATCTAACCATTTCATACTTTTTCTCCTTTAATCTTTTAATAATGGTGAGGTAATTTTGATTTTATCATTGCTTCCAATAAGTGTAAATTTATGTAGAAAACAGTTGTTCTTTTTTTTTAATTAAGAATTATAATCATAAGGTATTTTGTTTTTCTTTTCTCCAAGCAAGTTTAAAATATAACCATTTTCAACCTTGCACCACCAATGAGGATCGTGTTTTGGAAGGTCTTGTAAAATTGATTCGTCTGAAAGTCCATTGTCCTTAACCAATTCTAAATCTTTTACGTGAATTAATATTTCAGCATAATCGCTTCCATCAGGTTTTGAAAAAACCACTTCAAACTTATTGTCTCTAAGCCAAGAGAATATTATTGTACCTATTGCACCTTTAAATACACCTTCTTTTTCATATTTTTCTTTGCTTACT
>CARBWQ010000007.1 GCA_948949055.1 uncultured Eubacteriales bacterium
CACCAGTAATCATATTTTTAACATAGTCTGCGTGTCCTGGGCAGTCAACGTGTGCGTAGTGACGAGTTGCAGTCTCGTATTCTACGTGAGCGGTATTAATAGTAATACCTCTTGCCTTTTCTTCTGGGGCTTTATCAATTTCATCATATCTCATTTTTTGAGTGCCGAATTTCATTGTAATTGCGGCTGTAAGAGTAGTCTTACCATGGTCAACGTGTCCGATAGTACCAACGTTAACGTGTGGCTTAGATCTAACATAAGCTTCTGCCATATTTAATAATCTCCTTTTTTAAATTACTAATGCTATTTTAGCATATTTTTTTATTTTTGCAAAATGATTTTGCGATATTTTTATAGTTTTTTAGGGCCACCACGCCCACTTCCGAGTACTTTTAACTAAAATATAATAAATAAATATATTTTAAATTACATTATATATTATTTAATCAGCAGTTGAAAGTGATTGTTTAAACAAGTCAATCACCCTCTTCCATGATTAAATTATACTTAAAAATAGTGATGCAAACTAAGTTTCCAATTTGATTAAGCCTTAGCTCTTTCTCCAATAATGGTTGTAGCAATTGACTTAGGAACTTCTTGATATCTAAGTGGTTCCATTACATAATTGCCTCTGCCTTGTGTTTGAGAACGAAGGTCAGTTGCATAACCGAACATTTCAGCAAGTGGAACTTCGGCATTTACAATTTGAATTCCGGCAGATGATTCATTTCCGGTAAGCATACCACGACGAGAAGTGAGGTTGCCCATAACTGTACCAAGATATTCATCTGGAACTTCAACAGTAACTTTCATAATAGGCTCTAAGATAACGGCATCAGCTTTCTTGCAACCATCTTGGAAAGCCATAGAACCAGCGATTTTGAACGCCATTTCAGAAGAGTCAACTTCGTGGTAAGAACCATCAACAAGTGTAACTCTGAAATCAACAGTTTCGTATCCAGCAAGAACACCGTTCATACGAGCTTCTTGGATACCAACATTAATTGGTTGGATGTATTCCTTAGGAACTGATCCACCAACTGTTTTATCGATAAATTCATAACCAGATCCTGCTGGAAGAGGTTCCATATCGATAACGCAGTGACCATACTGACCTTTACCACCACTTTGGCGAATGAATTTACCTTCACAACGAACAGCTTTCTTAATAGCTTCACGATAAGAAACTTGTGGTTTACCAACAGTAGCTTCTACTTTGAACTCTCTAAGAAGTCTATCAACGATAATTTCTAGGTGAAGTTCACCCATACCAGCGATAAGAGTTTGTCCAGTTTCAGTGTTTGTAGTAACTCTGAATGAAGGGTCTTCTCTCATAAGTTTAGCAAGGGCAAGAGCCATTTTTTCTTGCATATCTTTTGTTTTAGGTTCGATAGCAAGTTGAATAACAGGTTCTGGGAATTCCATACTTTCAAGTTGGATTGGATGTTTTTCATCACAAAGAGTGTGTCCTGTGATTGTATCTTTAAGTCCAACAATAGCTGCAATATCACCTGCACCAACCTCAGTAATTTCTGTACGGTTGTTTGAGTGCATACGGATAAGACGACCAACTCTTTCAGTTTTTCCTGTATTTGAGTTGTAAACATAACTTCCAGCAGTGAGTTTACCAGAGTAAACACGGAAGAATGTAAGACCACCAACGAATGGGTCAGTCATAAATTTAAATGCAAGACCGGCAAATGGTTCTTTTTCATCAGCCTTTCTCTCCTCTTCTTGCTCAGAATCAGGGTTAATACCTTTGATAGCTGGGATATCAAGTGGAGATGGAAGATATTCAACCATAGCGTCAAGAAGCATTTGAACACCCTTGTTTTTGTAAGATGAACCACAAAGAACAGGTGTGAAAGTTTTAGCAATTGTTGCCTTTCTGATTGCTTTTTTAAGTTCTTCAATAGAGATTTCATCTCCCTCAAAGTATCTCTCTAAAAGAGCATCATCAGTTTCAACAACTTTTTCAACAAGCTCAGCTCTAAGCTCTTCTGCTTTATCTTTAAGTTCAGCAGGGATGTCGGTAATCTCAATTTGAGTACCCATATCATCCTTATAAATTTCAGCTTTCATAGTAAGAAGGTCGATAATTCCTGAGAATGTATCAGCTTCCCCTATTGGCATTTGAATAGGAAGGGCTTTTGTTTTAAGTCTTCTTTCAATAGATTCACAGCAAGCAAAGAAGTCAGCAGCATCTCTATCCATTTTGTTTACATAGATAATTGCTGGAACTTTATATTTTGTAGCTTGACGCCAAACAGTTTCAGTTTGAGGTTGAACCTTATCACGAGCAGACAAAACAAGAACTGTACCATCAAGGACTTTAAGTGAACGTTCTACTTCAATAGTGAAGTCAACGTGTCCAGGGGTATCAATAATGTTGATTTTATGACCTTTCCAGTTACAAGTAGTACAAGCAGAAGTGATAGTAATACCACGTTCTTGTTCTTGTGCCATCCAGTCCATGGTAGCAGCACCATCATGAACTTCGCCGATTTTATGACTCTTACCAGTATAGTAAAGAATTCTTTCAGTGGTAGTAGTCTTACCAGCGTCAATGTGTGCCATAATACCGACATTTCTAGTTAATTCTAGATTTTCTGACATATATTTCTCCTTTTGTGGCTTAGCCACTTAATAATTATTTAACATATATTATTATTAATATACATAACCATTTCATCAAGTTGGTCAAATACAAGTCCACCATTATCCCTAATCAAATCTCTTACAACTTTCATACTTTCCCACTTATGAGATGTAAAGCATTTATCGTTATAACTTTCTACTGCACAAAACAATAGTTTTTCAGGAAATTTATTAGAATAGTCAACTGCACTTGCTATTGATGAAAAGCCTTCAATCTCAGGTGTTATGAAATAGACCAAATAATCACAAGTTTTAATCCTTTCAGACTTTTCTTGTTTTTCATTCTCAGTCCATTTCCAATTCTTTTTCAAGGGATTATAGAACTCGATATCTTGACGATTTATCTTTTCAATAAACTCATTTCTCCAATCCTTCCCCTTGCAAACACCACCTAAATTTATTTTCATTTATTTTACCACTTGAAGTGAGCAAAAGCCTTGTTAGCCTCAGCCATTCTGTGCATTTCATCTCTTCTCTTAATAGAAGCGCCAGTAGAGTTGTAAGCATCCATGATTTCGCCTGCGAGCTTAGCGTCCATTCCTCTTTCACCACTTCTCTTTCTTGCAAAACTTACAATCCAGCGAATAGCAAGAGTTTGACGTCTTTCAGGTCTGATTTCCATAGGTACTTGGTAAGTAGCACCACCAACTCTTCTTGATTTAGTTTCAAGAACAGGTTTAACATTTTCAAGAGCAGTAGTAAAAACTTCGATTGGATCGAGATCCATTTTCTCTTTAATGATGTTGAATGATCCGTAAACAATTCTTTGAGCAAGACCTTTTTTACCTGATTCCATTACTTGGTTGATAAGTTTAGTAACAACCTTGCTTTTGTAAATAGGATCAGCAAGAACTTCTCTTTTTACGGCACTATTTCTTCTTGGCATAATATTTTCTCCTTTTATCAGTTAATAAACTGAAAATTTTAATCTTTTAAATTTTAAAATCTAACATCAAATTCCTTAGACATTAGACTTAATAGAATCGAGCTAGGTAAAGCTCGGCAGGTTGAAAGCATAGGAGTGGACTAACTGGTCCATGACTATGTTTGAAACCTGACAGCAAACGCAACATAGCGAAGGTTATATTAAGTCTACTTAGATTTCTTTGGTCTCTTAGCACCGTACTTAGATCTAGATTGCTTTCTATTAGCAACACCAGCAGTATCAAGGCTACCACGAACAATGTGATAACGTACACCAGGAAGGTCTTTAACTCTTCCACCACGAACAAGTACTACACTGTGCTCTTGGAGGTTGTGACCAACGCCTGGGATGTAGCAAGTTCCTTCAAAACCATTTGAGAATTTAACTCTGGCAATTTTACGAAGCGCTGAGTTTGGTTTCTTAGGTGTAGCTGTCTTAACAGAAAGACAAACACCTCTTTTTTGAGGGCACTCTTGAAGAAGTGGAGCTTTTGACTTCTTCTTCGCATCTTTACGTCCTTTTCTTACAAGTTGGTTAAATGTAGGCATAGTTTTCTCCTTTTAACTTAAAATATTTAAGAAATTTTGTCTGTCTTTAATCTATTAATAAACATGAATCTTACGCGACAATTTTAATTTAAACAATCTAAACAATTTTGTAACATAGTCAGTTTATAAAGATTAAAAAATGCACAACGTATGTTGTCGTCGTGCATGAAAAATGCTTTTATAGTGTAAAACATGAACAACACGATTATGCACAAGCATAACTTTACAAAAAATGTAAATCGGCAAGATAAACTCACCTGTTGTTTGTTTCTGCCTTTGCATAATGAAAAATCATCACGCAATTAAAGCATTGCCTCCGACAACGAAGCATACGGGCAAATTATAGCACGTCCCTCGTCCGTTGTCAAGCATTTTATAGATATATTTATATTTAATTAATCTAATATATAATCTATATCTTCTTCATTTTTCTTTTTCGCAATACTATTGCAAACTTCATCTACTATTTGTTTTAACCCATCAAAGGCTTCAGCTTTTATCCTATGGTTTTTATAATCCTGCTCTTCATGAATTGCTTTATCGGTGACTTCAAGTAGTTTATCGAAATTTTCAGCACCAATTTGGTCTAACAACCTATTGATATTTCCATTTAAAAAACAATCTGCAAGAATTTCACTATTATCTTCAAATAATTCTTCTAGCAACTCAAAAGCACATGAGTATGCACTATTAGTCGCCTTTCCTTCACCTAGTTCAAATCCTTGTTTTTTGGCAACCTCATATACTTTCATTGCCAAATAATCGGTATATACTTCATTTAACGCACGACGTTTTTCTTCATCATTATCATAAATTGACTTATAAGAATCTTCATCAATTTTTTGAAATTTATTTGTTTTAATTCCTAACCTTACAGCCATGTACTGGCTATTAAAAACAACATCAGACATTATAACATGATTAAGTTCATGAAAAAATGTTTTATCATATAATTTTTCTAAGTTCCTAAAAAAGCATACCGAAACTGGTTTGGCTAAGAAATCGTTCTTTCTCACACTGGTAAAAGCTCCACCACCAACAGCGCCAAAAAAACTAATAAATGATATTTCATTAAAATTTTCTCGTATGTATATAATATCTGAATTTTCTAAAATTAAATCTTCCAAACTTTCATAATAATTATTTTCATCTGATTCTGTCATTCCAGAACTAGGCTCTATAAAAATACATAAGGTATTGTTTAAGCGATTTGTTATACGCTCTCGATAAGCTTCTCCATACACCTCAACAAAACACTCAATTATTTGAGGCATTTTTTCATGTACAATGTCATTAATTTCCTTTGCTGTTTTAAAGTTACTCATATTTTCTCCTAATAAATCTCTTGCTCGCTGTCATTCTCCAATTCAATCTTATCTACCACTCTATTAACATTTTTCATCATATCAACATAAAATCTTAGCGACAAAGGAATTTTATTGAAATCTTCCTTTAATAAAGTTTCAAGATTAGTATGATTTTCTTCCATGGCTGATTTTATATATAGACCATGTTCACTTTCGAAATCTATTGCAGAGCTGGTTGCTTCAATAAGTTTCTCAAAATTATCTTTACCAATTTCTTTAATAAGCCCCTTTCTCTTTCCTTCTAAGAAACATTTTGCAAGAGTATCTTTATGTTTATCAATAAATTCCCCTAACATTGGGAAAGCAACTGAATATGCAGATTTTTCACCAGCAATTAGCCCTAGACTAAAACCACTATTCTTTGCAATTTCATAAACTTTTAAAGAGGTATAGTCAGTATAAACTTCTTGGAAAGCCTCTACATGCGCATTTGTCACATCTAAAAATTCCACCTTTCTATCCTCTAAGCTTAATTTATAATTAATCCTTTTAAGTCCATTTCTTGCAATAAAGTTATCCTTATCAATTATAACATCTGATTGAACAACATGATTAAGCTCATGAATTAAAACTTTATCACTTAACTCTTCAAGATTAGGCAAAAAGCATAGGCATTTAGGCTGAGTTAAGTCATTATAACTAGCACTAACGATAACTCCTGCTGCCATTTGATCGAACATTGTCATATGCTTAACATCACTATATTCTTGTTCTATATCAACAATATCAATGTGCTTCTGAATAAACCGTTGCATTTCTTCTTCGTACTCAAAAGCATCTTTAAATGACCTATCTGAATGTAATACTATAAATATAGTATTATTTAATCTTTCAGTTATACGCTCTCTATACTTTTCACCATGAACCTTAACAAAAGACTCAATAAGCTGTGGCATTTTGCTATGAAGAAGTTCATTAATTTCACTAGGCGTTTTAAATTTTGCCATAATTTCTCCTTATAAATTTCTTTTTAAAATATTCATCTCAGAAGTTTAATTATTAATAGGATTATACAAATCTTCTATATGTTTTAATTCTTTTAATTTTCCAATCATTCCTCTTCCTTATCAAATATCTAGATGTCAGAAATATCTTCTTCATCGACAATATAATCGTCAGATTTTATTTGATTAGAATTTTCCAATTTCCATTTTCTTATATCTTCAATAGCTTCCCCTGCCAATTTATAGCACTCGATATAATCCTTAACCATTTGCGATAAATTATCCTTTTGAATTCCTATCAAACTAAACCCATCAACATTCTCACCAAAATTATCATTCAATTCTTTTTCCAATATTTTATATTCATTCATCGCGTAAACATTTAAAAGATTAGAGGTAGCAAAAGCAAGTTTATCAAAATTTTTCTTGCCGAATGTTTTATGAATTAAATTTTCATTATTACTCATACAACACTTAATTAAATCAGACAAGTTTTCCTCAAAAAAATTTTCAAGCATAGGAAAAGCAAAACGATAGGTTGAAATTATGTCATAATAATATCCTATATGGAAATTGTCATTCTTTGCTTTCTCTGAAACCTTTAAAGATAGATACTCATTCAAAACTTCATCCAAATAAACATAGCTTTCAGGTGTGCTTTTGCATGGCTGAATTGTCTTACCAGATAGAGAGTATCTTTTTACACTTAGACCATTCTTTTGAATAAATTTATTTTTATTAAAGCTAGCGTAACTCATAATTGCATGATTGAGTTCATGAAAAAATGAAGTATCATAAAGTTTTAAATATGAATCAACAACGCAAATATTTCTTGTTACTTTTGGCTGACTTAGTTTCACGGTAGCAATATTAGCGCCACCTAAATTTACATTTTTTATTAAGACAAATTCTCGAATAAAAGAAATGCAATCATCACTAAAAGCATACTCGTGTGCGACATCTAAAATTTCTTGGATAGCATCAGATTTAACAGCGATGTCTTTTACATATTGATCTTCCCTAAACATTTTAATAGGCTTTTTTAAATCTAATATAATTTTTTCTATGTCAGAATGTGAATATTTTGGAATAATGTTGCCATTAGTAAAAATTATTGCTTGCGACATTGACTGTAAAGACTTACAAATATTGTCAATTTGGCTTTTCAATGACCTCGAAACTAATATTGGACGAGTTTCTATATAATCAATAATTGGCTGAACCATTCCAAGCATTTCAGTAACATTTTCATCAGTTATAGGAATGTTTAGTTTATCTGTCAAAGTCTCTAAAATATAATTTTCACTTTTCATATAAAACTTTTGTTCAAGAGATTTTGATAAATAGTTATATTCTGGGTCCTCTTTCTTTGAATAGCGTTTTTCTTCACTAAAAAGATATTTTAAAGGAGTTCTATACTTTTCTACAAATAAAGCGTGAATTTTTTGAAATTTATCCATTAAACCCTCTTTATAAGAGTCAACGTTTAAATTATCTTCTAGTTCATCCATGCTAGTAATACGATAATCAAAAGATAGATTATTTTTAATAAAATAATACACTTTATCAATATTATCTTCATTAATCTCATCTTTGAAAATTGCTAAGTTGTTCATATCCTCTTTAAAGCAACCAAAATTAAAATTCGCAATTATATCATGTTTGTTTAGCAATTCTCTTTCAAATTCATTTATCAGTTTTTCAATTTGCCTATAAAAGTACCCTTCTACCTCAGTGTAGTATTTACTAAAATAACGATCAAGAAAAAGAAACATGGTGTTATTAATTCTTTCAGTAATCCTGTCACGATACTCCTCACCATAAAATTCAACTAAATATTCAATTATTTTAGGAATTTTACCTTTAATTGGATTATTCAAATCAATTCCTTCAAGTCCATGTTTCATTTAATCCTCATTATTTTAACGTTCATAATCGACATACTCATCGATTTCAAATAAAATATCATCTACATCTCTTACAAACTGCAAATACTTTTCGATATTCTCATTATTCCAGTTTATATTTCCATCATAAGCGACATCAAAAATATCAAAATTTTCACCTTTACCACTCTCGGCTTTAATTTTTTCAAGCAGTCTTTGATTATTATCAAATTTCTCACAAAAGTCAAGCATGCTTGTTGCAAGATCGGCAAGAGCATTAAAGTTTTCTTCGCCAATAGAATTAGCAAGCCTCATGTGATCATCACCTATAAAGCTTTCCTTGATATCTTCTAGATGTTCCTCTAAAAAGTTTTCAAGCACAGGAAAAACTAATGAATAATTAGCTTTCTCGCGCCCCAAAACTCCAAACTTAACGCCCCTCTCTTCCAATTTGCCATGAATTTTTTGAGCAAGAAATTCATTTGTTACTTCATTGATTGCAATATATCTTGACCAAGGAACAAGATCTACCATTTTCCCATTAGATAAATGTATTGACTTTTTAAAACAAAATCCACTTTTTGAATTTAAAAAATTGCCACTAAGTTTGCAAGATGAAGAAACAGCATGATTTATTTCATGTATAAGCTGACTATCAATTAGATCTCTTGCCGAACTATTTATACATACACCTTTTGTCTTATTAGGCTCATCTAAGCTCACAGAAGAAAATTGACCACCACCAACACTTTCAGTATTTAATGCAAAATCAGCAATAAAATCATAAAGATTTTCGCCACCAATAAGATTAAGATTTTCTATATCTTTAATTGCCTTATCAAATGATTCATCAGAAAGTATTGCATTACGCCTAATATCATCAAGCTCTATAAGCTTTTTCTTTATATCTATTGTCAATTTATCGTCAGAAATTGAATTGATTTTTTCTTTACCAGAAACAGTGATTTTATTTCCATCTATTTCACCTGTGAGATTTGCAAGCATTGTCAACATAAATTTAAAATTAGACCATTTCACATCATTAAAGCTAGATTGTTTACCTGTAATATATTCAACATAGGTAGGAACCAAATTTTTAATAGCTTCAAGATTTTTCTCAGTTGGCTCTATTCCCATTTTATCAACCAGAAAATCACTTGCAACTTTTTCGCAACCTTCAACATATTCTTTTTGTGCAATTTTTATAGAACTATTATAGTATTCTTTTGATATCCTCTCTTTTTCACTTGTAAGATATTCTTGCTCAGCTATACTAGAATTTTCCAACAGCTCACCAAAATGTCCTTGTAGCACTTCCAAACCTTCATCAGAAGCCCTATCTAAAAATACAAATAAAGTATTATCAATCCTACTATTAATTCTATCTTTATATTTTTCACCATAAAAGTCAATCAAACAATCTTTAACAATACCTATCTTGCCCATAAGAGGATTATTAAAATTGATTTCTTCATAGCCGTGTTTGTACATTTTTAACCCCCTTTTATTTTCGCCTATAAAATATATTATATATTTATTATAACATATAATAGCAAAAAGTCAATAATCTTTCAAATCTGCTTTTCCTAATTAATCAGTTGTAGAAATTAAAAAATATTACAACTAAATTTTTTTATTTTTTAGACATTGACTTTAATAACAATATTTGTTAAACTAAAATAAATAAGGAGGCATTATGGCTCAATATTCAATAAATATAAGAAAGGCTGTAAGAATAAACAATTTTGAAAATAGTGATTTTGATCTTTTCTATGAAGAAGGAGTTGGCGCAAAACTTTCCAACGGTTGCATGAATGTACAAATATTTAAAAAAGGCGCACTTAAAGATTACAATAGAGCTTATATAGATGGTTCATTTAAATATACGCCTAATCAAGAAATGATTGTAGCTATTTCATCAAACGCACAAAAAATATTTACAATTGAAGAGTATAATAATTTACTAGTACTGGTCAATAAGGTAAAAGCTCTTTTAGAAACTGAAAATGAACTAAGTAATATTCAAAAACCTAAACCCTTAAAAAAGTCAGAAATCCATGTTGGTTGTGTCTATGAGCAAGAGGACGGAAGCAAGATTTTATTTTTAGGAAATGCCAACTATTATTCTCCATCTCACTATGATGGTAAATTTCCCAAAAATAGATCAAAAAGTCCATATGTTCTCGTATGGCTCAATGATGAAAGCACTGTAAAATACAATAGCGACAGCGACACCCTTCAATTTGCTGGTACTATTGATAGTAGAGTGGGAATTCCAAATTTTGTAAAATGTGTTAAAGAAATAGAATTAAAGGAACGTGACAGTTTAGATATAATAGAAATTGGTTCTTGGGGCTCTACTAGTTATACTTTGAAATTTAATGAAGGAAACAACTTTAAAAATAACATTGAAAATGATAATGAATCCTCATTATAAAATAAAAAATACCTAAAATTATTAGGTATTTTTATTTTTAAGAAATTAAATTATTAAATTCCTCTTCATTAATTATTTTTATGCCAAGTTTCTTTGCATTTTCTAGTTTCGAACCAGCACTCTCGCCTGCTAGTACATAGTCAGTCTTTTTAGAAACCGAGCCTGTCACCTTTCCACCTAAATTTTCAATGATTTTCACAAACTCATCTCTTGGCTTTGAAAGAGTACCAGTAATCACAAAGGTCTTATTCAAAATGTTTTCGTTGACAACCAAACTATCTTGCACATCTTTTATAGTAACACCTTGATTAAATATCCTTTCAATTTCGCCAAGGTTATATTCCTGCCTAAAAAAGTCAAATATACTCTCTGCCATAACTTGACCAATGTCTTTAATCTCAATAAGCTCTTCCACGCTAGCAACTTTTATATTATCTAGCGATTTAAAATGTTTTGCAAGTTCTCTTGCAGTTTTAACGCCAACTTCATTTATTCCTAGTGCAAATAGAAAACGACTAAATTCAACATCTTTGCTTTTTTCAATGGAATTTAATATATTTTCAGCCTTTTTATCTTTAAATTTATCTAGCGAGAGTAGTTGCTGTTTAGTTAAAGTAAATATATCGCTGATGTGTCTAACATTCAAATTATCATAAAAAGCATTTACAGTTTTATCAGAAAGCCCTTCAATATTAAAGGCATTTCGGCAGGCAAAGTGACTTATTCTATCAACCACCTGTTCTTTACAACCTAGATGATTTTCGCAAAAAAGCAGAGGTCCTTTTTGCACTAATCTTTCACCACAACTTGGACAAAACTCTGGTGGATTAATAACTGTTGAATTTTCATAGCTCTCGGCGATACCCATAATTTCTGGGATAACTTCATTGCTTCTTCTTACAAAGACGCGACAATTATTCATAACACCTTTTTTTCGTATATCCTCTATATTGTTTAAAGTTGCACGAGAAATTGTTGCACCTGCAAGTTCAACTGGCTCTAAAAGTGCAATTGGAGTCACTCTTCCACTTCTACCAACCTGCCAATCTATCCCTTCAAGCATAGTTGAAACTTCTTGTGCTTCAAACTTATAAGCCATTGCCCAACGAGGGAACTTTGCAGTAAAGCCTATTTCGTCACGAGAAGCTACATCATTTATTTTTATAACCATTCCATCAATTAAAATATCCAGTTTAGCTTTAATTTTATCTGTTTCTTCAATGCAAGCAATAATTTCATCAGTAGTTTTACAAAGCTTGAAATAATCGCCAGTAAGAAAACCTTGACTTTCCAAAAAGTTATGGATTTTTTCTTGACTGTCTAAACTTTTATCGTCACAAAGAAGAATATCATAACAAAAATAATCAAGTTTACGTTTAGCAGTTTCACGTGGGTCTAAATTTCGTACTGCACCTGCAACTGCATTACGAGGATTTTTTAATTTTTCATCAGCCCTTTTATTATAATCTTCAAAAGCCTTATTGGTCATCATGCCTTCGCCTCTTACAATAAGCCTACCTTTATATGGAATTGAAAGAGGTACTGAACGTATAGTCTTAACCTGCGTTGACACATCTTCACCTATAAAACCATTTCCTCTTGTTGTGGCTGACACAAAATGACCATCGTTGTATTCAACGACTATTGTAAGACCATCAAACTTATATTCAACAGCAAACATAGTATTATTTGCCTGATTTTTCATATCGCTAGTCCAATCAATTAAATCCTCATAATCTCTCACTTTGTTTAGCGAATAAAGATTTACTTCATGTTCCTTTTTATTAAAACCTTCAAGAACTTTATCACCAACCCTTTGCGTTGGAGAATGTGGCAAAATCACTCCACTTTCCTCTTCAAGGTCAACAAGCTGATAATATAATTTATCATATTCAACATCACTAATTGTAGGATTATCAAGCACATAGTAATTGTAGTTATGCTTTTCTATCTCTTTAATTAATTCTTCCATTCTTTGAAGCAATTTTTCATTCATAACTACTCCTTTATTTCAAGAGGTGCAAGTTCTAGCATTAAACTCTTTTTGCCAACCTCAAAAACAATATCGCCAACAAGTCCATCAGGAGAAATTTCAATTATCTGTCCCTCGCCATATCTTGGATGAACAACTATCTGTCCAACCTCATAAATAGATACATCTTTGAGAGGTTTCTCCTCCTTTTTCTCTTTTTTCATAAAGTCTGAGTGATTAAAGAACTTTATCCCCTCATCTTGACTTGGTTTTGAAATAGAACTTGAATATGGATTATATATATTATTGCCAGATCTATTTCCTCCAAACCCACCATTAAAATTATTAAAGCTTCTTTCAGGCTTTTTTACTTCTGTTAAAGCTAATAATCCAAGTTCTCGGCAAAATCTACTTGGAGTTTGATATTGGCTTTCACGATACATATATCTTTTTGAGGCGTGGGATAAAATAAGTCTTTCTTCGGCACGAGTCAAAGCTACATACATTAGACGTCTTTCCTCTTCAAGTTCACTGTTTGAATTAAATGCTCTTGAAATAGGGAAAATTCCCTCTTCTAGTCCTATAACAAACACTACTTTAAATTCAAGTCCTTTTACAGCATGTACGGTTGCGATTGTAACAGCTCCACCTTGACCAATTTCATCATTGTCAGATGAGAGCGTTATATTTTCCAAATAATCATTTAAAGTTGCCTCAGGATTTAAGGCTTCATATTCTTTAACAGATGAAATAAACTGCTCAATGTTAAGCAATCTATTCATATCATCTTCATCTTTTGGATTGTAAGCATTTCTTATTCCAAAGGCTTTAATAGCCTCTTCTACAAAACCAGAAAGTGGCGTTTTAGGATAATTTTCTATTTTTTTATACCCTTCAATAAAAGATGAGAATTTCTTAGCAATGGCAGTGTGGGCTTGAAATTCTTCTGATAAACAATTCTCTAAAAGGGATTTAGTAATATCTATTTCAGCCAATTTTGCAATAGTTCCATCTCCAATTCCACGCTTAGGGAAATTTATTATTCTAGCAAAAGAAACATCATCTCTTTTGTTTACAAACAATCTCAAATAACCAATCAAGTTTTTAATTTCCACTCTTTCATAGAATTTAAAACCACCATAAATTCTATGTGGAATATTATAAGACAAAAATGCCTCTTCAAAGCTTCTCGATAACGCATTCATACGCATAAGCACAGCGATATTATCATAACTATAACCCTCTGCCACCAGCTTTTGTATATTTTTAGCAACAAAAAGAGCCTCATCTCGCTCATCATAAGCATTAAATAAAATAGGTTTTTCGCCACCCTCTTTGGTTGTCCACATGTTTTTATTTAAACGAGAAGAGTTGTTTTTTATGACATTGTTTGCAACGGTGATAATTTCAGGGCTTGAACGATAATTGTGTTCAAGCTTAAAGACCTTAGCGCCATCAAAATCTCTTTTAAAATTGAATATATTTTGAAAGTTTGCACCTCGCCAAGAATAAATACATTGGTCTTCATCACCCACAACAAAAACATTGCCATGAACAGATGAGAGCATCTTTACAAGAGCGTACTGAATGGAGTTTGTATCTTGAAATTCATCTACATGTATATATTTAAATCTATTGGCGTAATAAGAAAGAACCTCTGGACAGGTCACAAATAAATCTACCGTCTTTGCAATTAAGTCATCAAAGTCAAGAGCGTTATTCTTTTTAAGCTTTTCCTGATATGCACTCATGCACATGCCTATCTTTTGCATATCTATCTCATCATCATGCGTCAAAATATATTCTTTAAGACTTTGAGTGCCATTTTTCCAATTTGAAAGATGAAAAGATAATGACTTTTTAATTTTGTCATCACTTATACCCTTTTCTGCAAGTACGTCTTTCATAGCTTTATCGCTATCACTTTCACTATAAATTGAAAAGTCGCGCGAAAAAGGAGGAAGATGGGAAATCTCCATTCTTAAAATTTTAGCACACATTGAGTGAAAGGTTGAAATCCAAACTTTACCTGCGCCCTCAACCATCTGAGATATTCTTGTTGCCATTTCACCGGCAGCTTTGTTAGTAAAAGTTATTGCAAGAATCTCATAAGGGCTAACTCCTAAACTGTCAATAAGATAAGCCACTCTATGCGTCAAAAGTCGAGTTTTTCCCGAGCCTGCACCAGCTGTAACCAAAACTGCCCCCTCTGTACATTTGAGAGGGGCAAGTTGTTCTTCATTTAAAAGATTAATGTCGTAATTCATAATCTAAATTATATCAAAGCCCAGCCAAAAAGTAAACTAAAATTAAAAGAAGAAAAAACTTTTAAACTTAAAGAAAATCAAATAAAACACAGGTTATTTTTGTTATAAAAAAAGAGGTTGCCCCCTTTTTATAAATTACATCTCAATTTCGTTTGGATCATCAGCCACACAATCCCTTAATTCTTGTGACAATCTGGTAATTCTAACATCTTCTTTATTATATTTTTTTTTCATTTTCATTATTTTGGATATAATTATAAAAATATTTATAGACATATTTTGCAAATCTTAAATGAGTAATAAAAGGTTTTAAACTTTCATTGGCATCATTCGCATGAGAAACTACTATACGTGAAATTCCAACAATTGTATCTTCATTTATATTTTCTTTAATAATCTCTTTTGTTAACTCATTTTCAGTTTCTTTTATAAACTCAACATTTTTGTCAATTAGATTTATTCTTATTATAATCAAATCAAGTCAATTGTTAAGTGCAATATTAATAATTCTTGGCAATAAAATAGAGAGCAAACTCTATTTGAATTATGAATGTAATTTACTTTTTAAAAGCAAAATAACTTGCTCTTTTAAACTTAATTTACATTTCTATTTCAGTTTCAGCCTTTTCTTCCTTAACATTTTGACTACTTACAAAATTGTAAAGCTTATTAGTTTCTTCTTTAACTTTTTTATTTTCATAAGCTTTATTCATTTCTTCTAACTGAGAAGAGAAAAATGATCGTGCGTAATTAGAAAATTTGTATCTTGAACTAGTCTTTGAAGCACCATTATTACTATCTATTATAACTTGGTCTACAAGATCTTTAATTTCCTCTGAATTTAAATTTTCAAGCATAACTTCTTTTGCCACTTGTCTTTCATTAAATATCATATTTAATCTAGCATCATTTAAGCACTTATCATTATCTTTAAAGCATTTTTGAAAATAATTATAATCATTTACAAATTCGATAGCGTTTTTATATTTTTCATTATTATCTATTTCTGCCAGTTTCTCATCTATCTTATTTTGCTCATCAGCAGAAGCTCTTTTCTTCTTTTTGAGCAACTTTTGCTTGCGTTTATCACCCTTTCTTTTTATTAACTTTTGTTCTATTACCATGCTTGCAGTATATTCTACATAAAAATAAAAATCTGATGATAAATTTCTATAATGAATATCAAATTCTTGCTCATTAAAAATTGATAGATATTTTGAATAATGTTCAATAAATCCCTTTGCTTCTAAATAAACTGGGTTATCCTTTAATTTTTCTTCAAATTTTTCTTTTAAAAATTTTTCTACTTTTTCCATTTCCATTTTTGCATCTACCT
>CARBWQ010000008.1:0-2543 GCA_948949055.1 uncultured Eubacteriales bacterium
AGTTCTTTAAATTGGAACTGAATGTCTAACTGGGACATATTATCTTCATCAAAGACAATTCTATTGAAATACTTAAACTTATTATTGCTATTAAATTCAGAAGGGTTAAAGCCATAAAACTCTTTAAAAGCTCTTGAAAAACCTGCCCTGCTATTATATCCACACATAATAGCGATATCAACAATTTTGTTGTCAGCCAACATCTTTACGCATTCGCTTAGTCTTCTAAGCTTGATATATTCATTTATAGTATAGCCAGTCAACAAAGAAAAAGTACTTTTGAAATTTCCTAAACTTGTCCCCAAAATCTCACTTGCCCTTTTCAAATTTATATTTTCATCAAATAACGATTTTTCTATAAAATTAATCGTCTGGTTTAAATTATAAAATATATTCATAGTTACATTATAGCATATTTACAAGACAAAAAGTAATCAAATTAATGTCAAAATTATCACTCCTCTGCTATTTTTTCTTGCTATTCTTATAAAAAGGAGTGACTTATGGGAAACCTATATAAATTCGGAAAACAAAAATTAAATGAATCAGAATTAAGAAATCAGCTAGATGAAGGCCTAGGCAAAATGGTTCAAGTAGCTGATGATATTTTGGGACATTTCAACAACAATGAATTAAGGGATTTCTTGAATGAAACAGAAAAAATTCCATTCAAATTTTCAATCAACCAAAAAATGATTAATTTATTAAACAACAGATGGGATAAGAAAATGTCGAAGGAATGGGCAAAAAGTAAAATAGCTATTGCAGAAAATGACTTAAATTTCTTTTCCAAACAGGTTAGTAAGGATTTGAAAATTCTTCCAAAATTTAGAAAATCAATAGCATCTCTTTTCCAAACTGCATCAAAAGCTCAGGATTTAGGCGATGACAGATATGCCTGTGAAATTTTCAAATATATTGAAAGAACCATCCAAGAATCAAAAGAATTCTATGAAGAGCAAAGAAATTACAACCTCAAATACATAGATAAAGAATTGGAGATATAATATGGAAGAAAAAGAAGTTGAAAAAGAGGAAACTATTTATTCGGTTTCGGAAGAGATGATTGACAATATATTAAAGCTTCTTGAAGAGAATAAGATTAAGGAAGCAAAAATATTTTTAATTGAATTCAAGTCATTTTTGCAAGCTATGGAAATAACAGAAACACAATCAAATTAATTTAATCATGATTTTGATATCCTCTTAATTAAGCGTGAATAAAAGCCACCAGAATCTTTGGTGGCTTTTTCAATAATAAATTTAAAAGAATCTTTTTTTAATAGTAGCGTAGCGATATTATCTAATACCACCCTTTCCTCTTTTATTTGAGAAAATTGTTTCTTATAAACCAAAAAATTATTTTTTTGACTTCATCTTAAAAGAAGCTAATTATAAATAATTTTCATCATCTTCTTGACGAGGCAAGTCAATTGAAGGATAATCTTTTTTACTTTCTTTGTATTCCAGTCTATAACTTTTATCCACTTCAAAGGTGCAAAGATTTTCTTAAAATCATCTAAGGTTAAATCAAATGAACCACTGTCAGTAGAAAAACTATTATTACATTCATATATAAGACCAAGCTCTTCAATTTGATTATAAACTTCCCAATGATAGTCCCCAATAGTAAATTTATGAAATTCATTCCACTGTTCCACATCAACAATTCTTATTTTTATACCAACATATTCCTCGCGAAATCTTTTTGAATAAACAGCTACAAACTTTTTGCATTGCGATAAATCTCTCATAATTCCTCATGCCTACATTATGCAGAACAATCTATCAAAAATCAATACACCTCCAAAATATAACAACAAAAAAAGATTGTAGCTTGGCTACAATCTTCGCTTGACTCTTCAAAAGTTTTCAGCCTCGTCACGCCCTAATTTTTTTTGGGAGATTAATCAATGAGAAGTAAAAACATTACAATCATAAAGTCAAACAATATCTATCTAGAAGGAACTCGTAGTTGATAAATCTATATTTTAGTCAACTTTAACAATTGCAAAATTTCTAAATTATACAACTTATTTTTTTGATAAGCTCTTCAATTGCAACAAGAAGACGCTTTAATCTTATTTTATTATAAAAAACTTTTTCATTTATAATAAATTGAAAAGACGGTATACCTGTTTCTTTAAAAATAGTACTAACTGTGGACGAAAAATTGAATGCATTAAAGGGATAATCAAGTCCAATTTTAGAAAAACCTCTTACAGAAAGTATTTTTATTAATGATGACATAAGTTCAAAATTTCCACCAATAGAAAAACCATGGTTAGTAATTATAGAAATATCCTCATATCTATCCTTATTCATTACATGAAATTCAATAACAAGGTCTATTTTATTATCACTTATTGCCTTTTTGACATTTTCTAAATACTCATTAGTAGAATCGTAATCGGTTTTAGATTGTTTATAAAGCAAATTAAAATCAAATTCTTCTGCAAGTGCATAAGCTAATGCGCCAGAAAAAGTTTCTTGATAACACTCCCTACCCTCTTTAATCATTGATTGCGAGTGAGGTGCTGAGA
>CARBWQ010000008.1:2553-11425 GCA_948949055.1 uncultured Eubacteriales bacterium
AAATTTAAATGATTGGTCATTCTTGTCAAAAATTTGCTTTTCAAATTTGTAAACTGCCCTTGACGAAAACTTGCATTTTTTAAATGTTTTAACTTTTTTTACAAGCATTGCATATTCATCTAATGTTTTGATAAGATTTACCACATCTTCTTGATTGTCATATAATTTGCTATTCATTTCAATCTGCAATGTTTCAATCTTATTTTTACGCCTTATAGTAGAAGCGACTGTATTTTTGTGAGCTGAAAAGGGAAAATCTATTCTTATCTTTTCAGCATCTAAATTATTCTTATTTGCAATTTTTATAAATTGTTGAGTAAGTTCAAGTGATTGACTTGAATTTTTCCCAAAACATGTGCCAAGGGAAATTAAAACATTCCTTTTTTTAGACATTCCATGTAAATCTATAACATACTTTATGTCCTGAGTTTTAACTATTTTTGAAAGAAAGTCTTTGTATTGAGATCTTGAATCATAGTTTGCATCATCGCCACAATTTTTTGTTTTTATAAGAACTTTATATCCAAGAGAATTAAGTGCAATCCCTAATGGACCAGTGTTTATATCTGCTAATTTTTCTTTACCTTCCCTAAATTGCGAAACTGCATGTGGGCAAGAAAAAATCACCGAACTATTTTTTCCTTCTAAAAATCTAAAAGAAGGAGCATTTTCGTCAACTTCATAAAATGATACATAAGAACTTTTGAGTTTTTCATATGCGACCATATATTTTTCATTATCTCTCATATAAATCTCCATTTTAAATAAAAAGTCCTCTCAATCCTTTTCCAGCAAAAATTACCTTAACTCACTCAGTAAGACTCAGTTCCTATCCCTAAAAAAAGTTTTTCTTCTTATTACGACCATAGGTTTTTATTAAAAAACCTAAACCAACTCTGGTTTAGGTTTAACTTTGGCTCCCCACATATTCCAGCATCCATGGATAATATTTTTAATAAATATTGTGGAAAAGTGGTAAATAAAACCTTTAAGACTGCAAACTTACAAAAACTGCCACCTAAAAATATAAAGCAATGCCTATGGGGCTTGTTTGTGGCTTGTTCTATTGCTAAAAAGGAAAAATTTATAAATTTAAAATATGTTAAAAAGAGTTGCAATGCTTATAATTGTATTGGCATATAGGAGGAACATAATATGTATAAAATTGAATTTGCTAATGGAATGCTCATTGTTTCAAAAAAATTTAATACTGAAAAGGCAGATAAAAAGTGAAATGGGCTAAGGCGTAGCGATAAGCCTAAACTAAATATGGATAGAAAAGACTATTGTAGAACAATAAATCGTAAAAGGTATGAACTATATAAACTAGACTTTTCAAATTATTATGCTAAATGAATTACGCTTACCTTTGAACATTATATAGAGTTTGATAGAGTGTTAAATGCTTTCAAACAATTTATAAAAAGTATAAGACGAAATTATGGTGAGGATATAAAATATATTAGGGCTATTGAAGTTCAAGGCACAAGCCACTTTTTCCACATACACATAATATTATTAAGTGAAGAAAAATTAAAAATAGGTTATTATGATATTAAAAAGTTTTGAGATTATGGATTTGTCAATATTAAAAATGCCTACGATATACGAGGTTTAATAAAATATATTACCAAATATAAAGACGATACAATCCAACAAGGCAATCGTTTTTATACTTATTTTCCATTAGGTGCAAGAATAATAACTTGAAGTCAAGGATTTAAAAATATTGATGTACCAGCATTTGAGATTGACAACAACTTATTATATAGTATTTTAGAAGAGCAATACAAAGAATATATAGGTGTGCTTGACTACAATACTTTTGAAAATGGGCATTACTTTTTAAATAATGATAATAAGTTAAAATATTATTGAGATAAAATATATTTGCCTAGCGAAAAAGACTTTATGCAAAAACTAGTTGAAAGGCTTAAAACATCTAATATAGCAATGGTAGATAATAAACAAAATAATACTTAAATATGATTATATCGTTAAAATACAAACAATCTTGGCTAAAATTAATGTAGTTAGCAATAATATTGAAAAAATAAGAAGGCTCAGTTTTTAAAAGCCTTCTTTTTTATTGTTTTAATTTTAATAATGAAATGATTGCAGTTTTCTTTTCTGGGCTGGCAGTTTCTAAAAGTTTTAATATTTCCTCATCTTGTTTATAAGCTGAAATATTATAATAAAAAAATTCTTCGGTGGTAGTATTACAAGACTCTAAAATATCCATTAAGGTTTCAAAGGTTGGAGCAAATGTTTTGCTTGTTTCAAGTCTATGAATATAGCACTCATTTTTACCTATTTCCATTGATAGTTTTCTTGCCGACAAATTTGCACGATTTCTAATAAAGCCTATTCGGTTTATAAGTTCATTATTGTCCATAGCCTAACCTCCTTTTACTACAATTAATTATAAATGATTTTAAGGTCGGGATAATTTAGAATATTGTTCCAAATTGACTTTGAATTAAATATTTTATTGACTTGTAGTAAATATATTTGACTTTTTATTGAGAAATATATATAATAAGGTTGTATCATAAGGAGGTAAATATGATAATAACTGCTATTCAAAAAGGTTCAACGGTATATGTTTATAACGAAAAAAACAGTACAATTTTTACCGTAATGGGAGAATTGCATGGCTATACTAGTACTACCGTAACTGTAAAAAAAGGAACAACAATGTACACCTATAACGAAAGAGGCTCTGTAATAAATACTAGAATGGTAAGATAGATATGGCAAAAATTAAAATTGACTACTATCAATTAGGTCAATATATAAATGATAAAATAGGTTTTGAAGAAGTAAATACTACTTTAAAATATGCTTTTATGCAACATAATAATATTAACTCAAACGCAGAGATAACCGAAGAAATAGAAAAAGCATTTAAAGAAGATTGCAAAAGTGAATTTTTTGTTAAAATAACCGAAAAGCAAAACAAAATTAATATCTTAAAACGACTTTCATATTTAGGGCTTGTTGGGCTTTGGGGTATGTTTTTAACATTTTTTTTCTTTAATACTGGCACTATTTCAATGATAATAGGTTTCTCTTCCTCAGTTTTGTGTGTTTTGGGGTTGATTATGTTTGTTTTATCAGTTGTTATAAAAAATCAATTAACTTTATTATTGAAATGTTTCAAGTGTATTAAAGAAAATAAAAAATTAGACCTAATAGAACTAGAAGAAAATTTAGACCTATGCGATTTTATAAATGATAAAAAATCAGCTGATGAAATAAATTCAATTCAAAAATATATTTATTCGAGACTGGACCAAGAAGAAAATTTTATTGATTTTTGCAGAAAACAAGTTTTATTAAAAATCAACTCATTAATAAAAAATAGTAGAGTATTATTTTGGTTTGGTTTAATTATTATGTTATTAGGAATTTATGGTTTTGTTGGCACTTTATTTTCTCTTAGTAATTTACCAGTAGTATTGATAAATGGCGTAGATACCACTAGTCAAAATATTGGTATAAACATACCAGTTGTTATATGTAGTATAGTTTTAACTTTTATCTTTCTTTTTGTAGGTATTAGTATGATTATTTCGTCAAAAAAGAAAAAACGAAATGCAATAGAAATATATATGTCATACAACCAAATGTAGACAGCAAAGTTTTTTGCTGTCTTTTACTTTAAAAAGAAAAAATACTAGATATTAAAACTTAGCGTTTTAAAGCACAAAATGTAAAAGCAATAAAATATATAAACACAATATTAAGAACGGTGTAAGACGCATTTAAACGGCTTGTACTAACCGATACAAAGGAGTTTATATGAAAAGCAATATTGAGAAGTTTAATGACTTAATAAATTTAGATAATTTTGGCATTGCAACATTGCAAAGGCTTTTTAAGTGGAGTTTTTCAAAGGCTAAATCTATCATGGAAGATTTAATAAGTTATGGTGCTGTTGAAAAGTTGGGAAATGTCTATAAGGTTATTTCAGCTGAAAAGTTTAAAAAATATGGGTTGCAGATATTTTTATATAGCAAGTATGAGAATATATCAAAATCACTTTCAAATATGATTTTTGAAGAACTGGTTGAAGACGATAGATTTATGAAAATAGTCAACGATACTTTTAAACTAAATTTAGACATAGATAGCATTTCAAAAAAGCAAAGGCAAGAAAATATTAATTTACTTCTTTTAAACACTGCAAAAAGATTTATAATTGAAAAGTTGGCTGTTAATTTTTTAGGCAAATTGTATGTTGATTTTGCACCACATATTTTAGATAATTATTGGTTTGATTGGCTTGATAAGAACTGCCCTACTTGATATTAATAATAACATAAACTTCCCCTTAAAAATAATAAATCCGCTTTAAATAAGGAGTTAAAATGATAACGATAAATAAACTAGAAGAATTAGAAAGATATGTTAAAATAGTGCCAGCAGATAAGCACGACGGAAAGCATAAACAAATTATATTTGAGTTTATAGAAAATGGCGAGAAAGTCGATGTTTTATTTAATTGTGCTGTTGACTTAGTTTATGAATGCCAAAAAGTAAGCAAAAAAGACTATGATTGTTGCGTGTATGTAAAGGCAAAAACAATTACTTTTAACTATTCTTTTACTTGCAATAAAATATTTGCTGACGACTTAATTATAAAAGATTGGTGTGTTTGTGAAAGCATATTAATACATAAAAACATAAGTGGAAATATTTTAAAGTGCAAACAAATTACTTGCCTATCTTCTATTGATTGTAAAGAAATTTACACACAAAAAATTAACTGCAAAAACATTAAAACGCAACTACTTGATATTGATAATAAAATTAGGCTTACAAATTTATCTTGCGAGAAAGTTGAATTTGTTTAAAGGGGGGGCAAAAAATGGTTTTTGGCTATGGCTTTATTGACATAATAATAAAAAAGAGTGTTTTAACAAAAACACAAATAGACGAGATTATAAAAAATTATAAAGTTGCGGAAGGTCATTTTGATAATAACCTTATTGTAATTCGTGCTGGTATGAGTGATTATGATGCCGAACAAACTGCAAAAGAAATTAAAAATAGTTTTAACCTTTCTCTCAATAACGATTTTGTATTTTTAAAACAACTAAATTTGATTGAGCCTTGCAAGTAGTTAAAAGTATGTAAGTTGAAAAAAGATTTACAAATAGCAAATGAAAAGTTTACAAAAGGCTTTCCATATTTTGAATTAATAGCCGACTAATTAATTTAAAAGGAGTAAGCAAAATGAAAGTTGAACAAGAATATGAAAAAGACTTAATAGAGATTTTATTAAGCCTTTTAGAGAAAGATTTAAAAACATTTTTAGAAATTTCAATTCAAACATTTGATTTGAAAGGGTTGAAAGAAATTTTAAAGATTATAAAACTGAAAGTTTAACGGACGAAATGTAATAAGCAATATATTTTATTAAGAAAAAGGTTGTGATTGATTGTAGACGCATTTTATAAGCTCATAGACGCATTGTAATATAAGTTTTTAAAATATATCGTCGCTTAGATTGTTTGTGTTGTCTTGTTTAGTATTTTCTTCCAAAAGAAATGGAGAGTCGGGACGAAGATAATTAGAAAAGTCGCAACTATTTTTAGTTTCTAATTTTGGAGGGCGAGAACGCAAAGGAAGATTATTTGTTGTGATTTGTTCGTCTTCGTCAACTTGTTCTATAAGTTTATCGTATGTAAAAATACTATTATCCCAAAGATAGTTATTATCAAAATTGTTAGGGTCAAATCTCCAACGAGTTAAGTCTAAATTTATATTGCCAAACTTCTTTTTTAAATAACCTATATCATATTGATAGGCTATGTTATCATATTTTGCATTTACATTTTCTATTTGCTTCTTAATACCTTTTCTACTTTTGCCATTTTCTTTAATAGAATTAATTTTATCATTTTTAAATTCTACACGATTTGATGACCATTCTTCTTTTGTCTTATTATTAATATTTGAAATGTAAGATTGACGAAGATTAAAAATAGTTTGTTGGCATAATAAATCACCAAACGGAAAAGTTAAATAATCGTATGGCTTAAAAAAATGTTGAGATGACGGCTTCTTATTTCCGTTTGCAAAGACCATTGCTCTATGTGAATATTCTCTTAGTTTGGTTAAAAAGTTGGCAAAGCATTCGGTTGACATTAAATTAATTAAAGTATCTTGTCTTTCGGGAGATAAGGTTTTAATTATGTTAATAAAATCGGCAAATTGGTTGAGTTTATTATATTGCTTTTCAAGTTGCTCATAATTAGATTTTAAGGTTTTGTAGTCCTTTTCAAGTTCTGCAAAACTTTTTTTATCTTCTTGCTTTTCGTCGATGGTTGGAATAAGGTCGTTTAAAGTAAAGCAAGGCACATTAGCATAAAAATATTCAATGCACTTGCAAGTCTTTTGCCAAAAAGGTTCAGATTTTCCTTTTAAGGCATTTTTTACTGAGTTATCGTTACCATATCCTATTGCATAGGAAAAGGTTTTCCTAGTAAAATATTTACTATTGTCTGTTAAAATTTTATCAAGATTATTAGAAAAAGCATTTGTTAGATTTTCCATAATTTGCACCTCACAAAAGAATATAACATCTATTATAGCAAGAAGAATTAAAAATTACAATCATATTTAAGTATGATTTATGAAGAGGCAAGATAAAATTAGGGATTGTATAAGATAATATCAACAAAAAACTTGGCAAACTTGAAAAACACCTTTCAAAACACTTGAAAAATAGCATTGGTCGAAAATAAAATATTAAAGGGAGATAAAAAATGAAAATCAATAATGATAAAATGCTAACTATTAAAAAGTCGAAACTTAGGGTTAAAAGCAAATTGGACGAAAATTATAACGAGGGCTGACAAATTGACAATCAAATAAACGAAAGTTTAAATACGCTTTACCCTATATTTCAACTATTAAATTACTATTATGAGGAGGAAAAACAAAATGGATAAAATAATCTACGCAGTTGGTTATTGTAGGTTTAGCAGTGATAATCAACGCAACGAGTCGATTGACGCACAAAAAAGAGCTATACAAAATTATGCAGATGAAAATAATATAATAATTACAAATTGGTATTTGGATTATGCACAAAGTGGAACAAGTGCTGACCGAAAAGAATTTCAAAAAATGATTGAATCAAGCAAACATAGAAATTTTACAATGGTATTAGTTCATAAACTTGATAGATTTTCAAGAGATAAAGATGACACAGCACTATATAAAGTTATTTTAAAACGAAACGGAGTTAAAGTTTTTTCGGTAACTGAAAAATTTGACGAATCACCTGAGGGTGTTCTAATGGAAAGCCTTATAGAAGGCTTAGCCGCTTATTATTCAAAAAATCTAGCACGAGAAACTTTAAAAGGAATGACCGAGAATGCTTATAATGCAAAAAGCAATGGTAGTGTTCCACCTTATGGCTATAAACTTGTTCCTAGACTTGATAGCAATAAAAATATTGTTTACAACAAAAAAGGTGCAATGCTTCACGACATAGCACTTGACGAGGAAAAGTCAGAGGCTATAAAATTAATATTTGCAAGAGTAATTGAGGGCAAAACATATCCCGAGATAATTGAGGAATTGAGCAAGAAAGGGTTTAAAACATCTCGTGGCAATTATTTTACAACAAGTTCCATATTAAATATTTTACGAAATGAAAAATATACTGGCACTTATATTTTCAATAAGTATCGCAAAAAAATGGCTAGGTCTGGTGGCATAAGTAAAGAACCAAACGAAGAGGACAAAGTAATTAAGGTTAAAGATGGTTTACCAAAAATAATTGAAGAGGACACTTTTAATCTCGTTCAACAAATATTGGATGCAAGAATTAGGCAGACACCTGGTATTAATTATGTGGACTATTTATTAAGTGGCAAAATAATTTGTGGCGAGTGTGGGTCGGCTTTTACTGGCGAAAGGCAACGCAAAGTTTATAAAGATAGAGTTGAGTATCGAACATATTATAGGTGCAACACAAAAAGGGGTAATCTTCCAGAGGGACAGAATAAATGTGCTAACACTTGTATAAGGCAAGACGAGATAGAAAAATTTGTATTGAGTGAAATTTCTAAGGTTGTGTTTAGCAAAAAGAATTTTGATTGCATTTTAGAACTTTACACAAAATATCAAGATGAATTATTAAATAGAGAATATTCGGCAGAAGCAATGAAAAGGCAAATAGTTTCGGTTGAAAATAAAATAAAAAATATTACCGAGGCAATAGCAGAGTTAGGCTTTTCAACCTCACTTAAAAATCAACTTGAAATGCTGGAAACACAAAAACGCAACTTGGAAAATGAATTATCCAAAAATAGAACAAGGCTCGGACCTGAAATTGATAAAAAAAGGTTCGAAAAAGCCTATAATAAACTGGCTAAACTCTTTGAGGATAATAAACTTGAAAATACAAAATTAATTATTGACGCTCTACTTAATAGAGTAGTCGTGTATAATGATAGGGTCGAAGTATATATAAATATATTACCCTCATTTAATTATGAAAAGGTAGCAATGGAAATAACAGCAAAAGATATTTTAGAAGCAAAAGAAAAAGGAGTTGAAACTAATTCAACTCCTTCTTCACTTGTTTTTAGCCCTTTACATCATAATTTCATGGATGTAAAAGAATTTGGCTCCCCCAGTAGGACTCGAACCTACGACAACTCGGTTAACAGCCGAGTGCTCTACCGACTGAGCTATAGGGGAATATTTTTTTGTTTGAGCACTCGATCTGTCAACCTTTCGGTTTAATTCCACTATCGTTCCATACGCAGGACTTCGTCCTTGGCGCCCAGCCTCGTGCTCTACCGACTGAGCTATAGGGGAATATTTTTTTGTTTGAGCACTCGATCTG